>NZ_JABXGB010000030.1:0-53090 GCF_022627935.1 Ochrobactrum sp. C6C9
CCATCGATGTGAATGCGATGGATGACTGGACCGTCGAAGGCAGAACGCAGATGTAGAGAATGCCGGTATAGAAGGCCGATTGTGCGAGGCCCGGAATAACCCATCCCGCTGTGAGGCCCAGAATCGGAAACAGCACGAAAGTGGACAGGAAGACCACGAGATGCAGCTTCCAGTGGGTGATGCCTGAAATAACGGCTTCGCGCGACAACCGCGCTCCGTGCAGGAAGAAAAGAAGACCGACGGCCACTTTTGTCGCCATGCCGAACCATTCGGCAAACTCGCCCTGTACCGGGAGCACCGATGCCAGCAGAATTGTGGCGATCAACATTGTGGTGAATTTATCCGGCAGGAAGCGCATTCTTTCGTCCAATCTTGTTCGGCGCGCCTTTTAGGAAATTGGGCGCCGTTTCGTATCCATGAAACAGGGATATTCAGGGACATAAGCCCATTTTGCGGGGCCTGTTTATTAAACGCATCGGGCCTGTTTTCAACCATTGGTGGATCGAAAACAGACCCGTCTGCTTCACTTTTCCGGGATTTACTTGCGATTAGCGCGTGATGCCGATCTATTCGTAACCATTGGGATTTTTTGCCTGCCAGTTCCACATGTCCTGACACATCTCGCGCAAGTTCTTTTCAGCCGACCAGTCGAGGAAATCATTGGCAAAAGTTGGATCGGCGTAGCATTCGGCAACGTCGCCCGGACGACGCGGTGCGATTTCGTAATGAATCTGGCGGTTGGAGACGTGCTCGAACGCCTTGACGACATCGAGGACGCTGTAGCCCTGCCCTGTGCCGAGATTGACGGCGAAGCATTTCGGCTCGTCCAGCTTTTTCAGAGCCTTGAGGTGTCCAGCGGCCAGATCGACCACGTGGATGTAATCGCGGACGCCCGTGCCATCCGGTGTCGCATAGTCATTGCCCCAGATGTTGAGCTTTTCCCGGCGTCCAGTTGCAACCTGGGCGATGATCGGCATCAGATTGTTCGGAATGCCTTTCGGGTCTTCGCCAATCAGGCCGCTTTCATGCGCGCCGACGGGATTGAAGTAACGCAGAATGGCGATCCTCCAGCTGTTGTCGCTGTTATAGAGATCGCGCAGCATTTCTTCGATGATCAGCTTGGTACGACCATAGGGATTGGTCGCGGAAAGCTGCTGGTCCTCGGTGATCGGCAGCTTTTGCGGATCGCCATAGACGGTGGCGGAGGATGAGAAAACCAGCGTTTTGACGCCGGTGGCCTCCATCGCCTGCAACAGCCGCAGCGTGCCCAGCACATTGCAGTCATAATAATGCAGCGGCTTCTCACTTGATTCTCCGACAGCCTTCAGGCCCGCAAAATGGATCACCGCCGTGCATTTGTGACGGGTGATGATCTGCTCCAGAAGCGCGCGATCACGAATGTCGCCCGGCTCGCGAATGGGCGCGCGACCGGTAATTTTTTCGATCCGGTGAAGGGCTTCCGGGTTACTGTTGTCGAAATTGTCGACCACGACCACTTCATGGCCTGCCTCGATCAGCTGAACGCAGGTATGAGAGCCGATATAGCCGGCGCCGCCAGTCACAAGAATTGTCATTGATCAAGTATCCACTTGTTGAACATGCCGCCCCGATGTGCGATCCCGAGCTGACTATGCAAAATCGGCAACGGACTTCAACCCGTTCCAGATGATTCTTTGGGAGCAACTGGCAACGGTATTAACGAAGTTCGATGGAGCGCAGATGACCCCTTCCCGCAATATCGACCGCCTGCTCGAAATTATGGCCGCCCTTCGAAATCCGGAAACCGGCTGCCCCTGGGATGTGGAGCAGAACTTCCGCTCGATCATGCCATATACGCTGGAAGAAGCCTACGAGGTTCTCGACGCCATCGAGCGCGACGATATGGACGATCTGCGCGAGGAACTGGGCGATCTTCTGCTGCAAGTGGTTTTCCATGCGCGGATGGCTGAAGAGCAAGGCAGCTTCGATTTCGGCAATGTGGTGGAGGCGATCACCCATAAGATGATCCGCCGCCACCCGCATGTCTTTGGCGATGCGGAAGCCCGAAGCGCCGGTATGGCCAAGGGTTCGTGGAACCGGATCAAGGCGGAAGAGAAGGCGGAGCGTGCGGAACGCCGCGCCAATCTCGGGCTTGATACGAGCGAGAGCAACGGTTTTCTTGACGATATACCGAACGCCTTCCCTGCCCTCGTCCGCGCTTTGAAATTGCAGCAGAAAGCAGCAAAAGTTGGCTTTGACTGGTCTGAGGCGGCACCGATTCTCGACAAGATTTCGGAAGAAACCGCCGAGCTGAAGGAAGCGATGGCCGCCCAGGACAAAGCCAATATCGCGGAAGAATATGGCGACCTGCTCTTCGCCATGGTCAATCTGGGCCGTCACCTTGAGATTGACGCAGAAACGGCGCTGATTTCTGCCAATGAGAAGTTCAAGCGGCGCTTCCATTTCATCGAAAAGACGCTGGATGAGGCAGGAAACAGCCTCGATTCAGCAAGCCTTGAGGAAATGGAAGATATCTGGACCGAAGCCAAGAATAAGGGGCTTTAACAAGCCCCTCTTACTGATCTTTCCATTTCGGCCGGAACATCTGATAGACGCTCTCCGTCGTGGCGTAATCCATATAACCAAGCCGGGTTACCGGTTTTACCTTGGCGATATCGACAAGGCCGTCAGTCAGAATGTTTTCATCGATATGGACGCCGACGACTTCCCCGATGACCATATAGTTATTGGTCGTCTGGCCTTCCTTGTCCTGCAATCGCCGGATGTCCACGGCGACACATTCCAGTGACGCGTAGGCTTCCTTGACACGCGGAGCGGCAATGATTTTCGACGATGCGCGGGTCAATCCGGCATAGTCGAACTCGCTGACACCACGCGGCGCGTCGACGGATGACGCATTCATATGCGTCTTGAGATGGTCGCTCACCAGATTGGCCGTGAACTCGCCCGTTTCCTCGATAAACGTCACGCTGTCCTTGATGCCACTGGACGAAAACATCACCATCGGCGGCGTGTCGCAGATCGCGTTAAAGAACGAGTATGGAGCGAGATTGACCGCGCCGTCTTTCGAACATGTGCCGATCCAGCCTATTGGACGCGGCGCGACAATTGCCTTGAAGGGATTATGGGGCAGCGGATGCCCCTCTTTCGGCTCATAAAACATCGATATTTCCTTGTGTTAGGAAATGATTTTAAGGTGATAACTTATCCCGCCCACGGGCCGGAATAGTCGGAAACGATCTTGTCCATATCAGCGCGGGGGCGCTCTGGCATCTTGTTTTCGGCTGTACCAATATGAACGAAACCAGCCACGCGTTCATTCGGCGCGAGACCGAGAAACGCGCGGGACGGCGCGTCATTTGAATACCAGTTGGTGATCCAGTTGGTGGCATAGCCGAGCGCATTGGCAGCAATGCAGAGGTTCATCGCAACGGCGCCAGCCGACAGGAACTGCTCCCATTCCGGAATACGCTCATGTCCCACTGGGGACGATATAATGCCGATCACCAGCGGCGCGCGCGAGAATCGGGTCAATTCCTGCTCCTTGCGGCCTTCCGGCAGTGGGCCTTCGCGCTCTTCGGCGCGCTTGACCAGCAACTCCCCTACCCGCTTGCGAGCATCGCCGCGGTACAAAATGAAGCGCCAGGGCGTGAGGCGGCCATGATCGGGAACGCGGGCCGCGACCTTGAGCAGTTCGGCCAGTTCTTCACCTTCCGGTGCCGGAGCGCCGATTGCGGAAATCGGCGTGGAACTACGCTGAGCTAGAAAATCGAACACCGGATGCGCCACGGGAAACCTCACGACTGGAACTTGCTAAAACCTGAACTGCCACTCCGGTTTAGAGAGGGCCGCCTCTTCTCGCCCGTCACAGGGGCGGTGTAAAGTCAAAACTCTGGCAAACCGCAGCACAGCCATGGTTAAAAAAATGCCGGTGGCAGAAACGATTTGGCCTTGAATTCGACACCGGCATGGGATCAAAAAAGCTATGTCGGTTTTCAAACTTCTGCCTTGCGTTCAAATATCCCGATACTTTCGCGGCAAATGGGTTGCTGTCGCACTGCTATCCGCGATTCCGGGTGTACCCGCATGGGCGCAGGGTCTCGATCCTGCTGCCGAGGCAAGCAGTGCATTGAACCTGCCTGAACCGCCGCTCGATCTGCCAACGCTCAGCCCCTATGCGTCACCGACGAGCCCGGAAAACAATCCCTTGATGAAAACCAGTGAACTGGATCTCAAGGCACGCCTCGTGGATGATGGCAGCGACATACCAACGGGTTTGGTCTGGCGCGTTTTCTCTCCCAATGTCGGGCCAGACGGACAATTGCCGCTGATCGCCAGTGCACAGGGCGGAAGCGCTGTCTTCAATCTGCCGGAGGGAAGTTACCTCGTTCATGTGGCCTATGGGCGCGCTGGCGCAACCAAGCGCATTACGCTTGGTGGCAACGCCCGACAGGAACTCATGATGCTCGATGCGGGCGGGATGAAGCTGAGTGCGGTTCTGCCCGACAAAAGCAAGATTAACAATGATCTGCTGCGGTTCTCGATCTATGCGGACGAAGACAATAGTGATCGTTCCTTGATCGTTCCCGATGTGAAGCCCAATGCGATCATCAGGCTCAATAGCGGCACCTACCACGTCGTTTCCAATTATGGTTCGGCCAATGCGATCATCCGTGCCGATATTCGTGTCGAAGCAGGCAAACTCACCGAAGCCACGGTCGAGCATCGTGCTGCAGAAATGACACTCAAGCTTGTGCGCGAACGTGGCGGTGAAGCGTTGGCCGACACGTCGTGGTCGGTTCTCAACGCGTCAGGCGATGTGGTGCGCGAAAGTGTGGGCGCCTATTCCTCGCTGGTGCTGATCGAGGGCGATTATGTCGCCGTCGCAAAGAACAAAGACCGCATCTATCAGCGGGATTTCAAGGTTACGTCTGGAAAAAACGAAGAAGTCGAAGTCATTGCCAACAAGGAATCTGAGGCATCTGACGACAGCCTCGACTGAGATTCTAAATTCCGCTGAGATAAAAAAGACCGCGCTAAGGCGCGGTCTTTTTGTTTGGAGCGAGGCGTTTGTTATTTGCCGCCATTCTTGAGACGGATCAAATCCGGCGGGGTGGCCTCTTCGGTCAGACGGGCAATAGCCTCATCAAGCGTCATCGATTCCTGATCGCGAGAGCCGAGGCGGCGCATATTGACCGTCTGTTCTTCCGCTTCGCGCTTACCGCAAACGAGAATGACTGGAACCTTCTGGAGCGAATGTTCGCGAACCTTGTAGTTGATCTTCTCGTTGCGCAGATCGGTGACGACCTGCAAACCGGCAGCCTTCAGCTTGGCGGCTGTTTCGACCGCATAATCATCGGCGTCCGAAGTGATCGTCGTCACCACAACCTGAACCGGCGCGAACCAGAGCGGCATGTGACCGGAGAAGTTCTCGATCAGAATGCCCAGGAAACGCTCCATCGAACCGCAGATGGCGCGATGGATCATGACCGGCTGGCGCTTGTCGGATTCCTTGTCGATGTAGAACGCTCCAAAACGTTCCGGCAGGTTGAAATCGACCTGCGTGGTGCCGCACTGCCATTCACGGCCAATGGCGTCTTTCAGCGTATACTCGAACTTCGGTCCGTAGAACGCACCCTCGCCCGGCAGAATGCCGGTCTTGATGTCGTCTGACTGCTGTTCGATTTCTTCCAGAACCTTCATCATCACGCTCTCAGCGCGATCCCACAGCTCGTCGGAACCGACGCGCTTTTCAGGGCGGGTCGAGAGCTTGATGGTGATCCCTTCGAAGCCGAAATCCTTATAAACCGACAAAATGAGATCGTTGATGCGCAGGCATTCCGCTGCCATCTGCTCTTCGGTGCAGAAGATGTGCGCGTCGTCCTGCGTGAAGCCGCGTACGCGCATCAGGCCGTGCAGAGCGCCGGACGGCTCGTAACGATGGACGTTGCCGAACTCGGCAAGCTTGATCGGCAGATCGCGATAGGATTTCAGGCCGTGCTTGAAAATCTGCACGTGACCTGGGCAGTTCATCGGCTTCAATGCAAAGACGCGGTCGTCGTCGGTATCGTCACCGGCAACCGTCACCTTGAACATGTTGTCGCGATACCAGCCCCAGTGACCGGAGGTTTCCCAGAGCGACTTGTCGAGGACCTGCGGCGCGTTGACTTCCTGATAGCCGTGGCTGTCGAGGCGACGGCGCATATAGCTCACCAGATTCTGGAACATTTTCCAGCCCTTGGCATGCCAGAACACGACGCCCGGACCTTCTTCCTGAAAATGGAACAGGTCCATTTCGCGGCCAAGACGACGGTGATCGCGCTTCTCAGCCTCTTCAAGCATATGCAGATAGGCCTGAAGGTCGTTGTCGTTGGCGAAGGCGGTGCCATAGATGCGGGTCAGCATCGGATTGTTGGAATCACCGCGCCAGTAAGCACCGGCAACCTTCATCAGCTTGAAGGAATTGCCGATCTGGCCGGTGGAAGCCATATGCGGACCACGGCAAAGATCGAACCAGTCACCCTGGTAATAGATCTTGAGGTCCTGACCTTCCGGAATCGCATCGACGAGTTCGACCTTATAGGCTTCGCCCTTGTCGGCAAAAACCTGCCTGGCCTTGTCACGCGACCAGATTTCCTTGGTGAACGGCTTGTTGCGCTGAATGATCTCGCGCATCTTCTTTTCGATCACCGGAAGGTCGTCCGGGGTAAACGGTTCATTACGCGCAAAGTCGTAATAGAAGCCGTTTTCGATGACGGGGCCGATGGTAACCTGGGTGCCCGGAAAAAGCTCCTGAACGGCTTCAGCCAGGACGTGCGCCGTGTCGTGGCGGATCAGTTCGAGCGCGCGCGGATCTTCGCGGGTCAGAATCTCGATCTTGCCGGAAGCGCCAAGCGGATCAGAAAGATCGCGCACGGTGCCGTCGACGGCATAGGCCACCGCCTTTTTTGCGAGAGATTTGGAGATTGATTCCGCGAGTGCAGTGCCGGTGGTCGACGCATCATAGTCCCGTACGGAACCATCGGGGAATTGCATGGAAACGGTATTCGACATTCTATTCGTCCTTATCCAGTCCCGCCAACGATTGCGGGTGGTTCATGATCATGCGTGCTTGTATCGTGAGGCTTCTAATATTTTTTGTCCGGCCAGTAAAGCACGGCATCCCGACAAGGCTATTTGTCGGGATTTATAAGCCAATTTGTAAATGGGATTTCAGCCCTTGATAGGCAAGCAGTCGATATTCTGCTTTTTCAACTTGGCGCAGGCCTTTTCGGCGGAAGCGGAATCCTTGAAGCCGCCAAACCAGACGCGATAGACCTTGCGGCGCTTGCCGTCCGGCGAAATCTCGCCCTTCAGCCCATGAGCGACCTGATCCACCGCGGGACGGAACTTTTCCTGAAGTTCGTTGGCTCCGGCACGCGTGGGTGTTGCTGCAAGCTGAATGCGCCACGCCGCGCCTGCCGATGCGACGAGATAGCCGCCGTCGCCCTGTTCAATCTGGGAATCGTCGATCAAGTCCGCAACCGAATCTCTTTTCGGAGCTGCTTTTTGCGCTGGCGCTAAAGCGACCGGCTTTGCCATAGCCACAGCCGTGCCCTCGCCGCTGGCATTGCCATAGCGGGTCAGAAGCTTGGCCATCTGGCCGTCCCGCTCGCCTGCCGACCCGGCGCCCAGAACAACGCCGACAAGATGCTTGCCATCAATGATCGCGGACGAAACAAGATTGTAGCCGGATACATTCGTATAGCCGGTCTTGATTCCATCGACGCCGCCATAACGGTACATCAGGTTGTTGTGGCCGTTATAAACCCGGCCGCGATAGGTGAAGGAGCGCTGGGAAAACAGCGCATATTGGTCCGGGAAATCACGGCGCAGCGCCATGCCAAGCACCGCCATGTCGCGTGCTGTGGTGAGCTGCGTCATATTGGCGGTCAGTCCTGACGGATTGACGAAGAAAGTGCTCTTCATGCCGATCTGGCGTGCGCGCTGTGTCATCAGACGCCCGAAGGCCGCTTCGGACCCGCCGATATATTCGCCCATCACAGTGGCAGCATCATTGGCCGAGATGATGATCATTGCATTGACGGTGTCGCGCACTGAAATGGTTTGCTCCGGCTTGAGCCATAGCTTCATGCGGACTTTCGCAGCGGCATTTTTGGAGACGGGCATCTCGTCATCCCAATGGAGACGACCCGTCTTCAGCGCTTCGAATGTGATGTAGAGCGTCATCATCTTGGCGAGCGAGGCCGGTGCGCGCTGGAGATTCGCGTCGTCCTGACCAAGTATCCGATTGCTATCAGCGTCGAACACGACCCACGACGGCTTTGCCAATGCTGTAGAGGCACACAGAACGGTGGCTCCAAACGCTACGGAAGCAACGAAACGTGCGAAACGGGACGGCGATGTTAGCATGATGGCTCGCGGATATGGAATTGCTAGCTGGATGTGCAGGCAAATTGCGGCCTGAAAAAGACCATAACGATGCCTCAATTCTTATTCCCTAAGAAACATTGATATCGTTAATGAATTCTAAGCATCGCGTAAAAACATGGGTATTTAGTCGTGAGGAGCCGAACAGCGCCAGTAGCGCCAGGGCAAATACCATTTGAGGTCGCCCGCCAGTTCGCGCGGCACCGGATCGAAACCATGGGTGCCGAACGGGCCACAGCGCATGACGCGAAAAAGCCCCATCCAGCCGCCGCTCCACAGGCCGTGGCGGGCGATTGCCTCATAGGCATATTCGGAACAGGTCGGCATATGGCGGCAGGAGTTGCCGATCAGCGACGACAGCGTCAGCTGATAGAGTCGAACGAATGCCGTGCCAAACACCCTCCCCGGCGTTTTGCGCCAGCCATCGGTGAAGTTGCGGCTGTATCGCTTTGCTTGAGGCGGCGTATCAGTCGTGTGGTCTTTACCACAGGAACACATGGCGTCAGGCGGCCTTGGCTTTGTCTTCGATCTGGCGAATGCAATCGACAACAGCATCGAAGGTCAGAAGCGTCGATGCATGGCGGGCCCTGTATTCGCGCACCGGCTCGAAATATTTGAGGTCTTCGAATCGCCCTTCCGGAGCCGGGGCGTTTTCCTTGAGCATGGCATACATTGCACCGCGGACGGCTTTCAGTTCGTCGGCGGTCGCGCCAATGATATTGCGCGCCATGACCGACGAGGACGCCTGCCCCAGTGCACACGCCTTCACCTCATGCGCAAAATCGGTGACGACACCATTGGCCATCTTGAGATAGACGGTGACCGTCGAACCGCACAGTTTGGAATGCATCGTTGCGACGGCATCCGGCTCGGCCAAACGACCGATACGCTCCATATTGCCCGCAAATTCCAGAATGCGCTTGTTGTAAATGTCGTCGATCATATGCGTGAGCCTTCCGCCCGGTATGCTGGCTATGCAGCCTCATGTTCTTACATGGTGCCAGCAGTCAGGAACTTCAAATCCGTAGATAGCGCCAGATTCAGCTGATTTCGAATCCTGCCCCTGCCGCTTTTCATTGCGCCGAAATGATACGAATTTCACAATGGTGACACCAGCCTGAGAAAAAACAAAAAAATGTTTTTCGACGGCAGTTTGAAGTTGCAATTTACTCCCTATATATTAGGCAAGTAATGCCTGCACTTTGGATGGTGTCAGGACGTTGGACTTAAAACTATTGTTGAACGTTCTGATAGTGTGTTTTAGAGCATGATAACGTATAAAAAAGCCTTTGTGCTTTCAGGTATCATGTTTTAGCACAACGCCGTGGTGGCGGCATGAAAACCTGTCCGGTGGGCCTAAACCGCCGGATCAATACATCGCCCGCTCGCAAAGCGTATCGTTGTATTGTCCGTTTAACTCGTCTCCTCCCCGAAGGAGACTACTGGAGAATACTGATGGACGCGCGCATCCTCAAAGAAGATGACGAATCCGGCCTGCCTTCGAAGAAGCAGGCAAATGTAACCCCGTTGCACGGCACGCCAACGCAGGCCGACGCGGAAGCGGCAGTCCGCACGCTTTTGCTGTGGGCTGGCGATAATCCGGACCGCGAAGGCCTTCTGGAAACGCCAAAGCGTGTTGCCAAAGCCTATAAGGAGCTTTTTTCCGGTTATGCGGAAAGCCCCGAAGAAGTGCTTGGCACCGTGTTCGAAGAAGTCGCCGGTTATAACGATATGGTGCTGGTGAAGGACATTTCCTTCTTCTCGCATTGCGAACACCATATGGTTCCGATCATCGGCAAGGCGCATGTCGCCTATCTGCCCGACCACAAGGTTGTCGGCCTGTCGAAGATCGCCCGCGTGGTCGATATTTTCGCGCATCGCCTGCAGACGCAGGAAAGCATCACCGCCCAGATCGCCGACAGCATTCAGACCATTCTGAAGCCACGCGGCGTTGCCGTGATGATCGAGGCCGAGCATATGTGCATGGCCATGCGCGGTATCCGCAAGCAGGGTTCGACCACCATCACCACCACCTTCACCGGTGAGATGAAGACCAAGGTGGATGAACAGGTGCGCTTCATGACCCTCTCGCGCAGCAAATAATGCACTGTCCCGAAAGGTTTCGGCTTTTCGGGCATGCATGACCGACGTTTTTCAAATATTTCGAGGCACGTGGTATAAAGCCCGTGCCTCTTATCCGTTTCAGGCGAGACAATGACGACCTTCCCTGCCCAGCCTTCCGATAAAAAGACGATAGAAGAAGGTGCGGTATTCATGCCGCGCTTCGACGCTTCCGGCCTCATCACGGCTGTCGTCACCGATGAACGGGACGGCGTGCTTTTGATGGTGGCTCATATGAATGCGGAGGCGCTGAGCCTGACGCTGGAAACGGGCATCGCGCATTACTGGTCACGCTCGCGCAACACACTTTGGAAGAAGGGTGAAACGTCCGGCAATCTGCAAAGCGTCATCGAATTGCGCACCGATTGCGATCAGGACGCCTTGTGGCTGAAGGTTCGCGTCGCTGGCGACGGTCCCACTTGCCACACCGGACGCCGGTCCTGCTTCTACCGGCAGGTGGTTACCGAGAACGGTGAAACGACGCTGGAAATGGAAGCAAACGGCGCTTGCGATCACGATCATTGATCGTTTTCAATTCGATGTGATGACGCGAATAGGTCTCGCGTCATCAATTTGCAGCATTTATTCTTTGGATACCAAGTTTCGCTAGTCTGAACGAAACGATGAGGTGTCCGTGGTGATGCTTAACTGGGGGGTAAGGCGCAGGACTGTCAGTGTAGACGTCGAAGCACCTGCTCAGGAAGTCATTGAGAAGCCTGAAATCAAGCGTGAGCCGCGCAAGATTGCGCTGGCGCTTGGCGGCGGTGCTGCACGCGGCTGGTCGCATATCGGTGTGCTGCGCGCGCTGGACGAGGCCAATATCAAAATCGAAATGATTGCCGGCACATCCATCGGCGCGCTTGTCGGGGGCTGTTATCTGGCGGGCAAGCTGGACGAGCTGGAAGAATTCGCCCGCAGCCTGACCCGACGCCGCATGTTCAATCTCCTCGACATTACCTTTCGCGGCAGCGGTCTTTTCGGCGGCATGAAGCTCGATGGACGCCTTCGTGAACATCTCGATGGCCTGCGGATAGAAGAGCTTACACGGCCCTTTGTGGCGGTCTGCACGGAGTTGCGTACCGGCCATGAGATATGGCTGTCGTCGGGGCCGCTTGTGGATGCCATGCGGGCTTCCTATGCCCTGCCCGGCGTGTTTGAACCCGTGCGCTGGGACGAGCGCGTGCTTGTCGACGGTGCGCTTGTCAATCCTG
This sequence comes from Ochrobactrum sp. C6C9, assembly GCF_022627935.1. Classification (NCBI taxonomy): domain Bacteria; kingdom Pseudomonadati; phylum Pseudomonadota; class Alphaproteobacteria; order Hyphomicrobiales; family Brucellaceae; genus Ochrobactrum; species Ochrobactrum sp. C6C9. The sequence goes on from NZ_JABXGB010000030.1 coordinate 11,763, forward strand.
TGCCGGTTTCCGTTTGCCGCGCCTATGAGCAGCGGCTCGTTCTGGCGGTCAACCTTCATTACGATCAGTATGGCCGCGCAGCGGTCATCAAACACGCGCAGATGCGTCAGGAAAGTCTGCCCGGCGCTGTCCATGGCGAAAAGGAAGCGCGTCTGGGAATCACCGGCGTGATGATGGACGCCTTCAACATCATCCAGGACCGCATTTCCCGTGCACGTATGGCGGGCGATCCACCAGACCTTTCGCTGATGCCTGTGGTTGGCCAGATTGGCCTTGCAGATTTTCACCGCGCTTCCGAGGCAATCGATGCCGGATATGTCGAAACGATCAAACGTCTGGAGGATATCCGGCGTCTTCAGGGCATAGCGGGCTGATTTTTCAGTTTTTCACGAATCTTCTGGAGCGAGGATTCGCGATTCTTCGGACTTGCTGATCGTGTCAGCTGTTTTTGCGCTCCCAAGACGGGCTCTGTGAAGATTTTCTGAAAAAATATCATCCGAGGGAAGCCTTTGAAAAAGCCAGCAAAATAAGGGTTCCCAGTATTGGTGATGGTGAACGCGACGCGGTTTTTCACATTCTTTTCGAAAAAGATTGGCTGATGATGCAGATGGGGCTTGTGCACCCCAAGGTGATTTGCTAAATGCCCACTCGCCGGAGCAATTCGGCTTCTACCACGGGCGGTCGTGGCGGAATTGGTAGACGCGCAGCGTTGAGGTCGCTGTGGGGTAACCCGTGGAAGTTCGAGTCTTCTCGACCGCACCATTCTCTTTATAGAGAATTGAAATCGTTAGATTTTAAGCAAACGCCCTTTCGGGCGTTTTTGTTTTCCGGCTTAAGAAAGTGCTTCTCCAGCGCAAAGAAAACCCCGCCGGAGCGGGGTTGATCACTTCATTTGCGATCCAGTTCAGATCGGATCATTTCGCTATGTTCGCCCAGATTGGGTGAGCGATGGTCGGTTTTCAGTTCGGCATCCGAGAAGCGGATCGGCGTACGCAACCCCGGTACGCCCTGCGGATCGATCTTCATCCCACGTGCGATGAATTGCGGATCGGCAAAGACATCGGCAACCGAGTTGATTGGCCCGGCCGGAACGCCGATCTTTTCCAGACGCGCCAGAAGGTCGTCGCGCTTCCATCGCCGCGTGCGCTCTTCCAGCCGTTCTGTCAGTGCCGTCCGGTTCGCGACACGGGCAGCATTGGTGGCAAAACGTTCGTCGCTCGCAAGCTCAGCAAGCTCCAACAGGCCGACCAGCCGGCCAAACTGGCCGTCATTGCCGCAAGCGATGATGAAATAGCCGTCGGAAACCGGCAGCGTCTGATATGGCGCGATATTGGGATGTGCGTTGCCCATGCGCTTCGGGGATACGCCGGAAGCCAGATAGTTCATGGCCTGATTGGCGAGAACTGCTGACATGCAGTCGAACAGCGCCATATCGATGTGCTGCCCCTTGCCCGTGCGCTGGCGCATGATCAGCGCCGACTGGATGGCAATCACGCTATAAAGGCCGGTGAAAATGTCTGCAAAAGCCACGCCGATCTTCTGCGGTTCACGGTCCGGCTCGCCAGTCAGATCCATGATCCCGCCCATGCCCTGGATCATGAAGTCATAACCTGCCCTTTCGGCATAAGGGCCATCATGGCCGAAACCGGTGATGGAGCAGTAGATAAGGCGCGGATTGACGGCCTTGAGGCTCTCATAATCAAGTCCATATTTATCGAGGCCGCCGAGTTTGAAATTCTCAATGACAATATCTGCATCGGCCGCGAGGCGGCGCACCAGCTCCTGCCCTTCTTCCGAGCGGAAATCCGCTGTAATCGAGCGTTTGCCGCGATTGCAGGCATGGAAATAGGCAGCCGACTTCTCGCCTTCGACTTCAATGAAGGGAGGCCCCCATTTGCGCGTATCGTCGCCTTCCGGGCTTTCGACCTTGATAACGTCCGCTCCCAGATCGGAAAGCGTCTGACCGACCCACGGGCCTGCCAGAATACGGGCCAGTTCAACCACCTTCAAACCGTCAAGCGGTGTGTTCTGCATTTCGGATACCTCGAGAAAGTAGAAAAGCCCGCCCGCGAGAAGCGAGCGGGCCTTGGGAGGATAGTGCGGGCGGTTACGATCAGAAGAAAGCCTGAATGCCGGTCTGCGCGCGTCCAAGGATCAACGCGTGAACGTCATGCGTGCCTTCATAGGTATTCACGGTTTCGAGGTTCTGCGCGTGGCGCATGACGTGGTATACGATCTGGGTACCGTTACAGCCATGCATGTCGCAGGCCTGACGGGCGATGTCGAGCGCCTTGCCGCAATTGTTGCGCTTGACGATGGAGATCATTTCCGGGGCCATCTTGCCTTCGTCGAACAGACGACCGATGCGCAGCGATGCCTGAAGGCCGAGCGTGATTTCGGTCTGCATGTCGGCGAGCTTCTTCTGGTAAAGCTGCGTGCCAGCCAGCGGCTTGTCGAACTGCTTGCGGTCGAGGCCGTATTGACGCGCGCGGAACCAGCAATCTTCGGCGGCGCCCAGAACGCCCCACGAAATGCCGTAGCGCGCACGGTTGAGGCAGCCGAACGGACCCTTGAGGCCCGATACGTTTGGCAGCAGCGCGTCTTCCGAGACTTCCACGCCGTCCATGACGATTTCGCCGGTGATCGAAGCGCGGAGCGACAGCTTGCCACCGATCTTCGGGGCGGAAAGCCCCTTCATGCCCTTTTCAAGCACGAAGCCGCGAATGGCATTGTCATGGGCTGCGGACTTGGCCCACACCACGAACACGTCAGCGATTGGCGAATTCGAAATCCACATCTTTGAGCCGGTCAGGCGATAGCCGCCGTCGATCTTTTCGGCGCGGGTCTTCATGCCTGCAGGGTCGGAACCGGCATCCGGTTCGGTCAGACCGAAGCAGCCGATCAACTCGCCGGAGACGAGACCCGGCAGATATTTCTTGCGCTGTTCGTCAGAGCCATAGGCGTAGATCGGATACATGACGAGCGAGGACTGTACGCTCATCATCGAACGATAACCGGAATCAACGCGCTCGACTTCGCGCGCTACGAGGCCATAGGCAACATAACCGGCATTGGCCGCGCCATATTCTTCCGGCAGCGTCACGCCGAGAAGGCCAGACTGGCCCATGAGGCGGAACAGTTCCGGGTCGGTGGTTTCGTCGAGATAGGCCTTTTCCACACGCGGCAGCAGAACGTCGCTCGCGAATGCCTTCGCGGAGTCGCGGATCATGCGCTCGTCTTCGGTCAGCTGTTCGTCGAGCAGAAAGGGATCTTCCCAGTTAAAGGCCGTACGCGACATTAGAAATTCTCCTCATTTCAGAATTGACCGGACTATGAACCGCAGGGCGTCAGGCTGCAAACGATGTTTACTCATCGATCTATTCCATTTAGTAATAGATCATGACGACACTCTCGCGACGGCTCCTTCCCTCCACCAGTGCGCTTGCGGCGTTTGACGCTGTTGCGCGGCTTGCAAGCTTTTCTGCGGCTGCAGAAGAACTCGCGCTGACACAAGGCGCGGTCAGCCGTCAGATCGCGACGCTCGAAGAACAGCTTGGCACAGCACTTTTCGACCGCACCAGCCGCCACGTCGTGCTGTCGGATGCGGGACGCGCTTATTTTAATGCCGTTGCGCCTGCCCTTTCGGTTATTCGGGCCGCTTCGCTTCAGGTCATGTCGCAGATGCGTGGCAAAACATTGAACCTCGCTTTTCTGCCCACATTCGGCACGCGCTGGCTCATTCCGCGTATTCCGCGCTTTGTGGCACAATTTCCGGATATTATTCTGAATTTCGCGACCCGTATCGGCCAGTTCGACTTTGACCGTGAAGGTCTGGACGCGGCCATTCACATCGGCCAGCCGGATTGGCCGAATGGCGATTGCGTGTTTTTGATGGATGAAACGGTTGCGCCGGTTTGCAGCCCGGCTTTTTTGAAGGAGAACCCGGTGTCAGCGCCCACCGATCTTCTTCGGCTGCCCTTGTTCAACATGGCTTCGCGACCGGGAGCGTGGGATCACTGGTTCCGCAGCCTTGATATCACCGTGCCAGCGCCGGGTGGCATGCGGTTTGAACAGTTTTCCAATGTTTCGCAGGCTTGCATCGCGGGGCTGGGCGTTGCCCTCATGCCGCTTTTTCTGATCCGCTCGGAAATCGACAGCGGGCAGCTTGTGGTGGCCTACCCGCACACGGTCAAAAGCCCCAGCAGCTATTATTTCGTCACACCGAAGGCGCGCGCAAACACGCCTGCAGTCAATGCGTTTCGCGATTGGCTTCTGGGTGAAGTCAATCGCGAATTCGATCCTCACGCTATCGAGTTGCTGACAATCTCGTAGGAGCGCAGGCGCTTCTTGTGATCGTGGATCATGCCGGTGATCATCAACTCATCAGCGCCGGTGCTTTCGGCAAAGGCCTGAATGCCCTTTGCCACCGTTTCAGGCCCGCCGACCACGCGGCACGACAGCATCTGGCGGACAAGCGCCTGGGCTGCCGGATCAAGCTGCTCCATGTAGCCGGCTACAGGTGCGGGTAATTTTCCGGGACGACCGCTGCGCAGGTTTACGAATGCCTGCAATTGCGAGGTGAAGAGATAATGCGCCTCTTCGTCGGTATCTGCTGCGATCACGTTGAGGCCGAGCATGACGTAAGGCTTCTGCATATATTCCGATGGCTCGAAACGCTCGCGATAAAGCGCGATGGCGCGTTCCATCTCCGCTGGTGCAAAATGCGATGCAAAAGCGTATGGCAGGCCCAGCATGGCCGCAAGCTGCGCGCCGAACAGGCTTGAACCTAGAATCCAGACCGGAACCTCAAGCCCCTCGCCTGGAACGGCGCGGACGCGCTGGGCGGGTTCCGCCGGTTTGAAATAATTGAGCAGTTCAACCACGTCCTGCGGGAATGCGCTGGCATCGCCGTCGAGATTGCGCCGCAAGGCGTGCGCCGTGATCTGGTCGGTTCCGGGCGCGCGGCCAAGGCCGAGATCGATACGGCCAGGAAAAAGCGACGCCAGCGTGCCGAACTGCTCGGCAATCACCAGCGGCGAATGGTTCGGCAGCATGATGCCACCCGCGCCGACGCGAATCGTCGAAGTGCCATTCGCGACATAGCCGATCACGACCGATGTGGCGGCACTGGCAATGCCGGGCATATTGTGATGTTCGGCCAGCCAATAGCGATGAAAGCCAAGTTTCTCCGCGCGCTGTGCAAGCTCAAGCGTGTTGCGCAGAGACTGTCCGGCATCGCTGTTATCGGGAACGGGCGAAAGATCGAGTACGGATAAAGGTATCATGCTGGCTCATATGGGCTTGAATACTGCAGTTACAACTGCCGCAAAGAAATAGGGCACCCTAGAAATAGGGCGCCCTATACTTAATTCAAAGCAACTAAGAGTGATCGAACAATCCTAATGTGGTTGTGCCGGGGCTGAATCATGCCCCTCTTCCGGCGAAGCCACATACTCGCCTTCCACATCCTTCTTCGCGATGAAGGTGTAGAACATTGGCACCACGAACAGCGTAAACATCGTACCAATCACGATACCGGTGAAAATCACCAGACCCATCGAATAACGGGCGGCGGCACCGGCGCCGGTTGCAATGATCAGCGGAACGACGCCAAGCGCCATGGCTGCGGTGGTCATCAGGATCGGACGCAGACGGGTTTCAGCGGCGGCGACGATTGCATCGCGACGCGAAAGCCCGTGCAGGCGGCGCTGCTGATTGGCGAATTCCACCATCAGAATGCCGTGTTTGGTTATCAGCCCGACAAGGGTGATGAGACCAACCTGCGTGTAGATGTTCAGCGTGCCGAGACCGATATTGAGCGGCACGATAGCGCCGAAGATCGAAAGCGGCACCGACATCATGATGATGAACGGATCGCGGAAGCTTTCGAACTGCGCAGCCAGAACCAGATAGATCACGATAACGGCGAGGCCGAAGGCGATCAGGATGGTGTTGCCCTGCTCCACTTCCAGACGCGACTGACCGGAATAATCCAGGAAGAAGCCTTCCGGCATCTTCGCCTTGGTCAGATCCACAAGCGTTTGCAGGCCCTGGCCGGTGGTGACGCCCGGCAGAGGCAGCGCCGAAATCGTCGCCGAATTGAGCTGGTTGAACTGCTCGATTGCGGCAGGCGATGCGTTCTGCGTGATCGTGATGACTGATGATAGCGGGATCATCGAACCCGAAACGCTGCGGACATAGAATTCACCAAGCTTTTCGGGATTCGAACGATAGACATCAGGCACCTGCGTGATGATGTCATAGCTGTTCGAATCGCGGTCGAACTTGGCAATCGACGCACCACCAGTCAGTAGGCCGAGCGTTGCACCGATATCACTGACCTGCACGCCAAGCGTTGCCGCGCGGTCACGGTCGATGGTGATCGTCGTTTCCGGCGCGTTGAAGGACAGCGAGTTCTGCACGATGATGAACTGTCCCGAAGCTTGCGCTTCGTTCTTGATCTCTTCGGCCAGTTCGAAAACCGTGTCCGCCGGGCCCGTAGACTGCAAGGCAATCGAGATCGGCAAACCGCCACCTGTGCCCGGAAGCGATGGTGGAGCGAAGACGAAAGCCTGCACGCCGGCAACTTTGGTCAGACGGTTGGTGAGGTCTTCCTGAATCTGCTTCTGCGAACGAGTACGGTCGTTCCAGTCGCTTAGCACCCAGAGTGCGATTCCAGAGGTGGTGCCGCCATCCATGCCGACGATCTGGAAACGGGTCTTCTGCTCAGGCAAATCCTTCGTCAGCGCATCGATCTGTTCGGCGTAAAGGTTCGTATAGGCCGAAGTCGCATATTGCGGCGCCTGGAACATTGAGAACAGTGCGCCCGAATCTTCTTCAGGAGCCAGTTCGCTCGATGTGTTCATGAACAGAAAGCCTGTCAGGCCCATTAGCGCCACAACGATCATTAGCGTAATGCCGCGATAGTTCAGCGAGTTGGAGACCCGGCGATGATACCATTTCTCGACACGCGAGAAGGTGCGGTCGATGAACTTCTGAAACCGCGTTTCGCTGCCATGCTTGAGCATGCGCGAGCACATCATCGGAGAGATGGTCAAGGCCGCCACACCGGAGATGATAACGGCACCCGCCAGCGTGAAGGCGAATTCGCGGAACAGCGCGCCGGTCAGACCGCCGGTGAAACCGAGCGGAGCAAACACGGCCGCCAGCGTGATCGTCATGGCGATGATCGAGCCGGTGATTTCCTTCATACCTTTGAAGGCGGCATCCATAGGACGCAGGCCCTCTTCGATGTGGCGGTGAATATTCTCCAGAACGACGATGGCATCATCGACCACGAGGCCGATAGCCAGAACCATGGCCAGCAGCGAGAGAAGATTGATCGAGAAACCAAGCGCGAACAGGAAGAAGCACACACCGATCAGCGAGATCGGAATGGTCACAATCGGAATCAGAACCGAACGGAACGAACCAAGGAAGACGATGATGACCAGAATAACAATGGCCACAGCTTCGCCGATGGTCGTGAACACTTCCTTGATCGACGAACTGATCTGTTCGGTCGCGTCATAGACCAGAACCAGAGACATGCCTTCCGGGAGCGAGTTCTGGATTGATGGCAGTTCCTTGTTGACGGCAGCCGCCATGTCGATCGGGTTTGCCGCTGGTGTCGGATAAACGCCAAGGAACGTACCAGCCGAGCCGTTGAACGACACGATGGTGTCCGTGCTTTGGGCCGCCAGTTCCACCTTCGCCACATCGCGCAGGCGCACGACTTCATCACCCGAAGTCTTGATCGGCATTGCGCCGAAGGCTTCCGGTGTTTGCAGCGTGGATTTGAGCGTGATCGCCGACGCGACATATTCGTTTTTGGTCGTGCCGGGGGCCGACAGGAAGTTCGACGCATTGATTGCGGCCAGCACTTCCGGTGCTGTGATCTGACGCGCCGCCAGCTGGATCGGATCAAGCCAGACGCGCATCGAATAGACCTGACCACCGAGGATTTCAGCCTTGGCGACGCCCTGAATGGTGGACATGCGCGGCTGGATGACGCGTTCCAGATATTCGGTGATCTGCTCGCTGGTCATGTTCGGGTTCTGCGCAGCCAGATACATGGTTGCGAAGCTCTGGCCCGTCCCCTTGACGATGATCGGATCATCGGATTCATCCGGCAGATCGCCGCGAACCTGATTGACCTTGGCGATAACTTCCGTCAGCGCGGCATCCGGATTGGCGCCAAGCTTCATCTGCACCGTCACCGTGCTCGACGATGGGCGGCTGGACGAGGTCACATAGTCAATGTTTTCTGTCGTCGCGACCGATTCAGCGATAGGCGCGGTTATGAAACCCTGAATGAGTTCAGCGCTGGCACCGGCATAGTTGGTGGTGATGGTGATGACCGTTTCGTCAACCTTCGGATATTCGCGCACCGAAAGCTGCGCGATACCCTGAAGGCCGAGGAGAATGATCATGAGGGCGACCACCGTTGCAAGAACGGGTCGCCGAATGAAAATATCTGAAAAACTCATCGGTTCGCCTATTTCTTGTCAGCCGGATTGGCCGGGTTAACCGCGTTGTCGATGTTCACCGGAACGCCGGGCGAAAGCCTGTTCTGGCCAGCGGTGATGACGATGTCGCCTGCCTTGAGGCCGCTGGTGATTTCCACCACGCCATTGTAGCGACGGCCAAGCTTGACGAAGACCTGCTGCGCGACCAGCTTTTCGCCTTCTGCGGGCTTTGCATCGGCAGCAGGTGTCTTGGCCTCTTCGGCTGGCTCTGCTGCTTCCGCATTGGCCTTACCCTCTTCGGCCTTCTTTTCCGGGCGAACGGCATAGACATAATCGCCATAAAGGCTCGACACGATCGAAGTCTGCGCAATGGCGAACACATTGCTTTCTTCAGGCAGTTCAACGCGCACCTGCACGAACTGACCAGGCGTCAGCTTGTGATCCGGGTTCTTGACTTCGGCGCGCACAGAAACAAGGCGTGTGGTCGGGTCGATCTTCGGATCGATACCGACAATCGTGCCGGTGAAGTCGAGGTTTTCAGCCGTGGAGCCGACCTTGACGGTCTGGCCGAGCTTGATGGAGGCCAGCGACTGTTCCGGCACAGTGAAATCGATGCGCATCATGTTGGTGTCCTGCAAGGTGGCAATCACCGTGCCGGGCGTCAGATACTGACCGATATCGACCTTGGCGATACCGATAACGCCGGAAAACGGTGCCTTCACCGTCTTCTGCGCCAGCGTTGCGCGCATCTTTTCGACCGCTGCTTCAGCGGCATTGGCGACCGATGCCGTCGTATCGACGTTAGAAACGGCACCGACGCCGCGTGTCCGCAGCGTATCGGCGCGCTTCAGATTCTGCTGGGCAAGAACGGCCTGCGCCTCGGCGGCGACAAGATCAGCCTTCTGGATGCTGTCTTCCAGCTGCAGCAGCACATCGCCCTGCTTCACGTCCTGATTGGAGGTGAAGTTAATCTTCTGCACGATACCGTCGAGCTGAACCGTCAGGTCAACGCCGTTCAGCGCATGAGCCGTACCGATGGCTTCAACACCCGGCTGCCATGTACCCGGCTCAACCGTGATGGTCGAAACCGTCTGGGCTGGCTGCTGCATAGTGGCGAAAAAGTCCTTGATGGCCTTCGATCTGAACAGATTGAAGCCGACAAGCCCCCCGACGACGATCACCAGGAACACGATTGCCAGAATTAGGCGCTTTATCATTGCGGTTGTACTCCGGGGTGGCGCCCTGAACGCTGTTAAAAAGCGTCGAGGGGGGACGTTGAGCGCATCCCTTGGCCATCACACAAAGGTCGCGCGTATTTTACTTGAATTAGCGGAGCGAATAACTGTACCGTCTGGACGGTATTGTCAACTCATGAACTGTCAGGAGACCCGGCGAAGTTGTTAGCTAAAAAGAAGGTCTCTTCGCGTGATCGTATTTTACGCGCGGCAGTTGAGCTAGCCCGGGAAGTGGGGCCGGCTCATATTTCACTTGACGCCGTTGCCGCCCGAGCCGGGCTGTCGAAAGGCGGATTGCTTTATTCTTTTCCGACCAAGGCAAAGCTGCTTGAGGGCGTTGTCGAAGAATATATGAAAGAACATGAGCGCGCGATGGAGGTTCAGGAAACGCTCCAGTCCGGCGATAAAAACCGCGTTGCGCGGGCTTTTCTGGATGTTTACCGCGTTCAGGCCGACGATGAACCACCCGCTTGTGGCGTTCTTGCGGCACTTGCCGAAGATCCGGGTTTCATGGTGCCCGTTCGCCAGTACCATCGGACATTTCTCGACCGCATGATCAAGGATACGACCGATCCCGATACGGCGCTGATCGTCTATCTGGCCGTGGCCGGGCTTGAGTGTTCCAAATTGATGGAATGCGAGATTGTCACTGATGAAGAGCAGCGTGCCGTTCTCTGCCGTTTGGAAAACATGCTGACAGAAAACTGACAGTATTTAAGAAAAAAGGGCGCCGAGCGCCCTTTTATTTAACAGTCTGCGAATCACAGAGCCGGAATGTCTCCCCGCTCCCACCCCGCGGTGGTTTCAGCGGCAAAATCGTTGAATCGCCCTTCGGCAATCGCTGCGCGGATGCCCTTCATCAGATACTGGTAATAGGCCAGATTGTTCCAGGTCAGCAGCATGGCGCCGAGTGCTTCACCGGACTTCACCAGATGGTGCAGATAGGCGCGACTGTAGTCGCGCGACGCCGGGCAATCGGATTCCGGATCGAGCGGACGGTGATCGTCAGCATGGCGCGCATTGCGCAGATTGACCTTGCCAAAACGCGTGAAGGCCAGACCGTGACGCCCTGCGCGGGTTGGCATGACGCAGTCGAACATGTCGATGCCGCGCGCGACAGATTTTAAAATATCGTCCGGCGTGCCGACGCCCATCAGATAGCGCGGCTTTTCAGCGGGCAGGATCGGACAGACGACTTCCAGCATGTCCAGCATGACGTTCTGCGGCTCGCCGACAGCAAGGCCACCCACCGAATAGCCCTTGAGGTCCATGGCTTTCAGCGCTTCGGCTGAACGCTCGCGCAGACGGGCATTGTCGCCGCCCTGCACAATGCCGAACATGGCCTTGCCCGGCTGGTCGCCAAAGGCCACCTTGCAACGCTCGGCCCAGCGAAGCGACAGTTCCATCGCGCGCTCGGTGTTCTTTTCCGGCGATGGCAACGCCACGCATTCATCGAGCTGCATCTGGATATCACTATCCAGCAGGCCCTGAATTTCGATGGAACGCTCCGGCGTCATTTCATAGGCTTTGCCGTCGATATGCGAGCGGAAGGTCACGCCCTTCTCATCAAGCTTGCGCAATTGTGCCAGCGACATGACCTGAAAACCACCGGAATCGGTCAGGATCGGGCCTTTCCAGCCGCCGAATTCGTGCAATCCGCCAAGGCGGGCAACACGCTCTGCGCCGGGGCGCAGCATGAGATGATAGGTATTGCCGAGGATGATATCCGCGCCAAGGTCCTTCACCTGGTCCATATACATGGCCTTGACTGTTCCGGCTGTGCCGACCGGCATGAAGGCAGGCGTGCGCACCACGCCGCGCGGCATGGAAATTTCACCCTGACGGGCCGCGCCGTCGCGGGCGAGGACTGTGAATTCAAAATTTTCGCTGGTCATGGCCGTTGTCTATTATGTCAAGCGCGTTCAAGCAAGCTGCCGTCGCCGTAGGAATAAAAGCGATAGCCGGTTTCAATGGCGCGTTCATAGGCAGCGCGCATGGTGTCGAGGCCGCTGAAGGCGGAAACCAGCATGAACAGCGTCGAACGCGGTAAGTGGAAATTGGTCATCAGCATGTCGACTGCGCGGAATTTATAGCCGGGCGTGATGAAGATGTCGGTCGGGCCGGACCAAGGACGAATGAGACCATCCTCGCCCGCAGCACTTTCAATGAGCCGGAGCGACGTCGTGCCGACACAAACCACGCGGCCACCGCGCTCATGCACGGCGTTCAGCGCATCCGCAGTCTTCTGCGAGACATAGCCGATCTCGGAATGCATTTTGTGGTCGGTGGTGTCGTCGGCCTTGACGGGCAGGAAAGTCCCCGCCCCGACATGCAGCGTCACGAAATGCTCTTCAATGCCCTTGGCCTTGATCTTTTCCAGAAGGTCGGGCGTGAAATGAAGCCCGGCGGTGGGGGCTGCGACAGCGCCTTCCTCACGGGCATAAACGGTTTGATAATCGCTGCGGTCGCGGTCGTCTTCCGCGCGCTTCGAAGCGATATAAGGTGGAAGCGGGATATGTCCGACAGCAGCGATTGCTTCATCCAGCATCGCGCTGGACAGATCGAACACGAGAAGCGCCTCGCCCGCCTCGCCTTTCTCGGCAACGGTTGCGTCGAGGGTGCCAAGAAAGCAGCTTGAACCGGAATGACCGAAGCGGATGCGGTCGCCTTCCTTGACGCGCTTGGCCGGGCGCAGAAACGCCGCCCAGCGATCTGGTCCCATCCGCATATGCAAGGTTGCGCTGACTTGGCTGATATTGCCGTCGCGTTCGCGCATACCTTCAAGTTGTGCCGGTATCACCTTGGTATCATTAAAAACAAGCGCATCGCCCGGCTGCAGAAGATCGGGCAGATCATAGACGTGACGATCCTCGAAAGGCTGGCCCGGAACAACACGCAAAAGCCTCGCATGATCGCGCGGCTCCGCTGGGCGCAGGGCAATACGCTCTTCCGGCAGATCGAAATCGAAAAGATCAACACGCATGATAGGCCTCGTACATAGCTGCGGCCCCGGTATGAACCGGAGCCGCAATTTTCATTGGAAATAGTCGATCAGGCGTCGGCTGCGATGCGGGCAGACACGATCTTGTCCGGGTCGGTGACCGGCTCGCCGCGCTTGATCTTGTCGACATTGTCCATGCCTTCAATGACCTGACCCCATACGGTGTACTGGCGGTCCAGCCAGGGAGCATCGGTAAAGCAGATGAAGAACTGCGAGTTGGCAGAATTCGGGTTCTGGCTACGTGCCATCGAAGCCGTGCCGCGCTTGTGCTGGGTGTTGGAGAACTCAGCCTTCAGGTCCGGCTTGTCCGAACCGCCCATGCCAGCGCGCGAGCCGTTGAAATGTTCGCCGCCCGACTTGCCGAACTTCACATCGCCGGTCTGCGCCATGAAGCCGTCAATGACACGGTGGAACACGACGCCATCATAAGCGCCTTCACGCGCCAGTTCCTTGATGCGCTCGACATGGCCCGGAGCCAGGTCGGGATAGAGTTCGAGCACGACATTGCCCTTGGTGGTTTCCAGAACGAGCGTGTTTTCGGGGTCTTTGTAAGCCATTGGGCCTCTCCTGTTTCAATGCGTTCGATAAGACGCGTTGTATTGGATATTTATTTCTGAATGGTCGCCTTGACGATCTTGTCCGGGTTTTCGACGGACCCATTATCGGATTCGCTGCCCTTCTTTATCTTGTCCACGGCTTCCATGCCGCTGACAACTTTGCCGACAACCGTATATTGGCCATTCAGGAAAGCACCGTCGTCGAACATGATGAAGAACTGCGAATTGGCGGAATTCGGGCTCTGGCTGCGGGCCATGCCCACCGTGCCGCGCACGAAAGGTTCTTTCGAGAATTCAGCCTTGATATCAGGCAGTTTGGAGCCGCCGGTGCCCACGCGCGACGCGTCAAAGCCCTTGTTCATATTGCCGAATTCGACATCGCCGGTCTGGGCCATGAAGCCCGGAATGACACGATGGAAGGCAACGCCGTCATAGGCGCCTTCGCTTGCCAGCTTCTCGATCTGGGCCACATGCTTCGGCGCGAGGTCGGGACGCAGCTGGATTGCGACATCACCGTCCTTGAGCTTCAGAACGAGCGTGTCCGCCGCATTGGCGATGGAGGCCATCACGCCTTGAGACAGTGTAAAAATCGCGGCAGCGGCAAGCGCCGAACGGATAAATTTCATGATCGAAAAACTCCCAAACCTCAGGATTTGAATTTTGCTTCAAGGGCAGCGGCCACAACAGCCGGTACGAAAGGCCTGATATCGCCGCCCATGGACGCAATCTGGCGAACCAATGTGGCGGTAATGGTGCGCACGGCAGGATCGGCCGGCAGGAAAACGGTCTGCAATTCCGGCGCCATAGTGCCGTTCATGCCCGCCATCTGCATTTCGTAATCGAGATCGGTGCCGTCGCGCAGGCCGCGCACCATCAGCTGCGCCTTATGCTTGCGCGCCGAGTCGATCACCAATCCATCAAAGGAGATAACGGAAACGCGCGCTCCATCACCGCCAAGAACAGCTTTCGCGCTCTGGCCGATCAGTTCCACGCGTTCCTCAAAACTGAACAGCGGCTTCTTACCGGGATGCACGCCAATGGCGACAATAACCTCATCGGCAAGGCGCAAAGCACCTTTCAGGACATCCATATGGCCGTTTGTCACCGGGTCGAAGGAGCCCGCATAGATCGCGATTGTCATTTCTTCCAGCTAGCCTTTTCTGACAGGATTTTCAACAAGAACCAGAACGATAAGAAAATAGAAACCAAGAAACCAATTGAACGCGATGTGAACGATGATTTCACGGCAAGTTCACAACCGATTTACCAGAATAGGCGCAAGTTTGGTGCAACCTTTTCGTTTCTGAAGCGTATGTATGTCGAAAGGATATGACGATGATGATCTTTCTTCTGGCATTATCCATGATGGTCGCAATGGCCGCATCGGCAATCATATTGCTCCTCGAGGAGAACGAAGCCAAACGCCAACGCGTGCGTCAGGTGGCCTTCGACCTCAACAGCATGCGCAACATGCGCTCACGGTAATTCGTATCTTCCTGGCTTGAACACTCGCCTTTCGGCTTGAGATTGAGCATCCAGAAGAAGAACACATCACCGGCGGTATTCCCGAAACAAATCAACTATCTGTCGTAATGACGCAACCTGATTAGAAGATCGCCAATTCCTCCAGTCTTGGCATCTGAAAAAGGCCGATGGTTTTGCCATCGGCCTTTTTCATTGCGCTTACTCCAACCGGGGCATCAAGCCCGGCTAGTTTGCTTATTCTTCGCTGGCTGCGGGTGCTTCGCCTCCGGGCGCGGATTCGCCACCCTCAACGTCACCATTGCCGTTTTCCTCGTCGCTATCCGTTTCGGAAATACGCTCGACGGAAACAACCTTTTCACCATCAGCCGTGTTGAAGATCGTAACACCCTTGGTCGAACGGCCCGCGAGACGGATACCATCGACAGGCACGCGGATCAGCTGGCCACCATCGGAGACGAGCAGGATCTGGTCACTTGCTTCGACCGGGAATAGCGAAACGAGCTTGCCGATTTCGTCGGTCTTCGACGTGTCGGTGGCACGGATGCCCTTGCCGCCACGGCCCGAAACACGGAACTCGTAAGACGATGAACGTTTGCCGTAGCCATATTCGCTGACCGTCAGCACGGTTTGTTCGCGCGCCTTCAGTTCCTGATACCGCTCTTCGGAAAGTTCGGCGTCGGTACCGACTTCCTCACCAACAACGACGATATCGTCGGCATCGTCCGCGCCTTGCGCCCGGCGTTCGGCAATCGAACGCTTGAGATAGGCGGAACGCTGCGAGGCATCGGCTTCGACATGGTGCAGGATCGCCATGGAGATGACCTTGTCGCCATCCGCCAGATTAATGCCGCGCACGCCGATCGAGTTGCGGCCTGCGAAGACGCGCACATCGGTAACCGGGAAGCGGATACACTGGCCGCCGGCGCAGGTTAGAAGCACGTCGTCGAATTCCGTACAGGTATCGACGGAGAGGATTTCATCCCCGTCATCCTCGAGCTTCATCGCGATCTTGCCGTTGCGGTTGACCTGAACGAAGTCCGACAGCTTGTTACGGCGAACCGTACCGCGCGTGGTCGAGAACATGACGTCCAGATTTGCCCAGGAATCTTCATCCTCCGGCAACGGCATGATGGTCGTGATGCGCTCGCCCTGCTGCAACGGCAGCATGTTGATGAGAGCCTTGCCGCGCGATTGCGGTGTGCCGACCGGCAGGCGCCAGACCTTTTCCTTGTAGACAATGCCACGCGAGGAGAAGAACAGAACCGGCGTATGCGTATTGGCGACAAACAGGCGGGTGACGAAATCTTCATCCTTCGTCGCCATGCCGGAACGGCCTTTGCCACCGCGGCGCTGTGCGCGATAGGTCGTCAGCGGAACGCGCTTGATATAGCCCGCATGGCTGACGGTGACGACCATGTCTTCGCGAGCGATCAGGTCTTCATCGTCCATTTCCGCGCCGCCGAAACCGATTTCGGTGCGGCGTGGCGTGCCGAACTCGTCACGAACGGCAATCATCTCGTCCTTGACGATGGTCATGACGCGCAAACGCGACGACAGGATATCCAGATAATCGCGGATTTCCTCGCCGATCTTGTTCAGTTCGTCCGCCACTTCGTCACGTCCGAGCGCCGTCAGGCGCTGCAGACGCAATTCGAGAATGGCGCGGGCCTGTTCTTCGGAGAGGTTATAGGTGTTGTCTTCATTGATGCGGTGACGTGGATCGTCGATCAGGCGGATTAACGGTGCAACGTCAGCGGCGGGCCAGCGGCGCTCCATCAACTGTTCACGCGCGGTCGTTGGATCGGGCGCGCGACGGATCAGTGCGATCACTTCATCGATATTGGCAACCGCAATCGCCAGACCCACCAACACATGCGCACGGTCGCGCGCCTTGTTCAGCAGGAACTTGGTGCGGCGGGTGACGACTTCCTCGCGGAAGGCCACGAAGGCGCGCAGCATGTCGAGCAGCGTCAGCTGTTCCGGCTTGCCGCCATTCAGCGCCACCATGTTGCAGCCGAACGAGGTCTGCAGCGGCGTGTAGCGATAGAGCTGATTCAGCACGACATCGGCAACGGCGTCACGTTTCAATTCGACCACGACGCGATAGCCTTCACGGTCGGATTCGTCGCGCAGATCGGAAATGCCTTCGATGCGCTTGTCGCGCACCAGTTCGGCCATTTTCTCGATCATCGAGGCCTTATTCACCTGATACGGAATCTCGGTTATGATAATGGCTTCGCGGTCGCCGCGCATTGGCTCGATTGCCGCGCGTCCACGCATGATCACCGAACCGCGCCCGGTCGTATAGGCGGAATTGATGCCCGCACGTCCAAGAATGATGCCTCCGGTCGGGAAATCGGGACCCGGAATGATCTCCATGATTTCTTCCAGCGGGATGGCTGGATTTTCAATCAACGCGATGCAGCCATCGATGACTTCGGCAAGGTTGTGCGGCGGAATATTGGTCGCCATACCGACCGCAATACCGCCCGAACCATTGACGAGCAGGTTCGGGAAACGCGCTGGCATAACCACCGGTTCCCGTTCGCGACCGTCGTAATTGTCCTGGAAATTGACCGTGTCCTTGTCGATGTCCGACAGAAGGGCTTCGGTGAGTTTTTCCAGACGGCATTCGGTATAACGCATTGCCGCCGGGGGATCACCGTCGATGGAGCCGAAATTGCCCTGCCCGTCGACAAGCGGATCGCGCATGGAGAAATCCTGCGCCATACGCACGAGGGCATCGTAGATCGAGGCATCGCCATGCGGGTGATACTTACCCATGACCTCACCGACCACACCCGCCGATTTACGGTAGGGGCGGTTATAGGCGAGATTCATCTCGTTCATGGCGTGAAGGATACGACGATGCACTGGCTTCAGGCCGTCGCGCACGTCGGGCAGAGCACGGCTCACGATAACGCTCATGGCGTAGTCGAGATATGAGCGCTGCATTTCCTCGATAATGGAAATCGGCTCAATACCGCTCGGGCCGCCATTCATATCGTCGGAACCGGGTGGAGGGGTTTGATCTGACACTATTCAGATATCTTTCTCAACAGAATCGATAAAGTCTCTTTATAAAGGAAAGTAGCGCAAAACGCCAATTTCGAGACCATTTCCGGCGGCTAAATCGTTTTTGTAAATCAATGACTTATAAGATATTCACATAAACATGGCGCAAGCTTGTTGCTCGATCCGGCACTTTGCATCGACCAATGCGGCTTGATCGTCTAGAATTCAATCGTGACAGACCAATGAGAGGGCGACAGTAGCATGGGGTTCTACGATACCGTATTCAGCGCCTTCGTCACCCTTCTTGTCACGATCGATCCACCGGGCCTGGCGCCGCTGTTTCTAGCGTTGACGCCGGGCATGGATCGTCACCATCGCGGTCAGGTCGCGCTTCGCGCTTCCATCATCGGATTCATCGTCATGGCGCTCTTTGCCGTGGCAGGCGTGCAGATCCTCGGCATGTTCGGTATTTCCATCGGGGCTTTCCGCGTCGCCGGTGGTCTGCTGCTGTTCTGGATCGCGTTTGAAATGATTTTCGAGAAGCGAACCGAGCGCAAAGAAAAGAGTGCCGAAGTCGCGATCACCAAGGATCATATCCGCAATATTGCCGCCTTCCCGCTCGCAATACCGCTTATCGCCGGTCCCGGCGCGATCTCGGCCATCGTGCTGACGTCGAACTCATTCCATGGCTTCGGGCCGCGTATCGCCCTTCTGGGGGTGATCTTCGTTTGCCTGCTCATTACCTATGTCGTGCTTCTGCTCGCAGAACGCGTCGACCGGTTCCTTGGCGAAACCGGTCGATCCATTCTCACCCGCTTGCTGGGTGTCATTCTGGCGGCACTCGCCGTTCAGTTCGTCGCCGATGGTATCAAGACGCTCATAACCGGTTAAGAGCATTTCCAGCAAAAGTGCGAAGCGGTTTTGCGTCAGATAATGCGTATGAATGAATGTATAGAGCGGTTTCTAATAACCGCTCTATACCGATTTCTGTGCCTTCTTGCCGATCATGGCATGACGCAGCTTGGACGAGAACCAGTCGATAACCGCAACAGCAATCAGGATCATGATGATCAGGAACGAAACGTCCTGAAGGTTCAAAACCTTGATCTGTTCGGCCAGATGCGCGCCGATGCCGCCTGCCCCGACAATACCGATGATCGTTGCCGAGCGCGTGTTGGACTCGAAGAAGTACAGAACCTGACTACCGATCAGCGGCAGAACCTGCGGCAGTATGCCGAAGCGATAGCCGTGCAGGCGGTTGCCTCCCGACGACAGCACGCCTTCAACCGGCTTCTTGTCCGCGCCTTCAATGGCTTCCGAAAACAGCTTGCCGAAAGCGCCAAAGTCGGAACAGGCGATAGCCAGAATACCGGCGAAAGGTCCAAGCCCCACCACTGACACCCAGATCAGCGCCCAGATCAGTGTATCGACGCCACGGATGGTATCGAGAAAGCGACGTATGCCGAAATGCAGGAAGATGTTCGGGATGATGTTCTTCGCCGCCAGAAACCCGAACGGAAAGGCCAGTATGGCGGCCAAAAGCGTGCCCAGATAGGCAATGGCCAGCGTTTCCAGCATTGACCACAGATATAGGCTGAAACGGCCATTGGATGCCGGTGGCAGCATCATCAAGGCGAAATCGCCGAGACGACCGAAGCCGTTCAGGATACGCAGCAGCGAAAAATCCAGCCAGTAGAAGGCAAACCACAACGAGGCGATGATGAGCACGCCTGCAATCGTCAGATTGCGCCATGTGCGCGCATTGCCGAACAGTTCCGCATATTCCGCGCGCAATTCCTTTTCGTGGGCATGGGCTTCGCGGGAGAGGCTTTGCGCAATGTCTGTCATGAGAAGCTCCCCTTTAACCGATGCGGCCCAGAAGCGCGTGACGCACACGCTGGGTGATGAGATCGATCACGACTATCGTGATGATAATCAGCAACAGGATGGCGCTGACATCGCTGTAATAAAATTGCCGGATGGAAGTGAGCAGTTCCTGACCGATACCGCCTGCACCGACAAAGCCCATGACGGAAGCGCCGCGCACATTGATTTCAAAGCGCAGCAACCCGTAGGAGGCGAAATTGGCGGCGACCTGTGGCAGTACGGCAAAGCGGATGACCTGAAGGCCGGAGCCGCCGGAAGCACGGATACCTTCCACCGGCCGCATGTCGATGTTTTCGACTACTTCCGAAAAGAGTTTGCCGAGCGCGCCGGTCGTGTGAAGCATCAGAGCCAGCACACCGGCCATTGGTCCCAGACCGAAAGCGATAACAAATAGCAAGGCGAACACGATTTCAGGCACGGTCCGCAGCAGTTCTAGTCCACGACGAACGATGAAACGCACCGTCGAGTTCGGGGCCATATTGGAGGACGCTGCGAAGGAAGCCGCAAAAGCGATAACCGCCCCGATCAGCGTGGCGAGATAGGCGATCAGCAACGTCTCGAAGAGCATCTTGAGCCAGCCACCGATATTCCAGTACCAGGCGGCCATGTCGCCCCAGAAATTGGCGATGGTCAGGTCTGGCAGAATGCGCCCGAGATAACTTGTAAAGCGAAAGAGATTTTCAACCAGTGTGCCCGGCCGAACGTCGGCAACAACAGAGGCAGCTATGGCGATAACAACAAGGCCGACGAGGAAACCGATGCCATAAAGGCGTCGTTTCCCGACTTCCCTGCGATACTCGGCGAGCAGACCCTTGGAGCCGCTGCCGTCGAGAGTGGATATCGTCATGCGAGATTCCCTAACAAAAATGCCCGAAGCTTTTGCGGCTTCGGGCATTTCGATTGTTCTTCGGATCAGGACTTGCGTGCCTTGTCGTTGAACTTCAGCATCTCGATGATCGGCTCATAATCCTTGGTTTCGGTCGCCACGAATTCCTGGTCCTTGCCATCGGAAAGAGCGTCAAAACCGGCCTTGTCCTTCTTTGGCATGTCGAGGAAAGCCTGCTTGATGTCAGCCTTCAGCTGGTCAGGCAACGTGCTGAGCACGGCAAACGGACCTTCCGGCAGGAAGTCCGACTTGAAGATGATGCGGAAATCGTCCTTCGTCAGCGCCTTGCCGTCTGCGTCCTTGAGAACGCCGCGGCTGATCATGCGGGTCAGGTTGGAGTCGTTTTCCGAATTCCAGGAATTGGCGGCAGCGTCAGCGGTGCCCTGAGCGAGAGCCAGAACGGCGTTTTCGTGGCTGCCGGCAAAAAAGTTCTTACCGAAGAAGGTATCGACGCTATAGCCTTCGCGGTTGAGGAAGTAGCGCGGCGCATTGTTGCCCGAGGTGGAGTTTGGATCGACAAGCGCGATACTCTTGCCCTTCAGGTCGTCCATTTTCTGGTATGGGCTGTTGGCGCGAACATAAACGACCGAATAATAGCCGTTGACGCCGGTGTCGTGACGCTGGTTGACGAGCGGCGTGGTTTCAACACCGGTCATGACGGCGCGTGCATAGGAAGCCGGGCCATAGAAAGCGATCTGGATATTGCCAGCGCGCTGGCCTTCGATAACGGCGGCGTAGTCGTTTGCAACGCGCAGCGTGACCTTGGTGCCGAGTTCCTTGCCGAGATAGGCCGTCAGAGCGGCATAACGGTCACTGGTGGTCGAAGCGTTTTCGGACGGGATAACGCCCAGAACCAGTTCCGGATATTCCTTGCTCCAGTCAGCAGCCTGAGCATGGAAGGTCATGGTAGCGGTGAGCGCAACAGCCGCCAGAAAAGTTCTACGGTTAAGCATAAGTCTCTCCTGTTAATCCTGAGTTTGGAGCGAGTTTTTTCCGCAGCTTTATTCGCTCAGGCGGAAATCTGGCGCAGTGCGGCTTCAGCCGACTGCGGAACCGGTACAGGCATTGCGTCAACCGTGTCGTCACTATCGACAACGTCGGCTGCTTCCATGCCGTAAAGATCGCGCGATGCCATATCAGTCAGCATCGACGGCGTGCCGCGGAACACGACCTTGCCAGCGGACATGCCGACGAGGCGGTCGCAATAGCTGCGCGCGATATCAAGTGAATGCAGATTGCAGAGAACGGTGATGCCGTATTCGCGATTGATACGACGCAACGCATCCATGACGCTGCGCGTATTGCGCGGATCGAGCGAAGCAATCGGTTCATCGGCAAGAATGATGCGCGGCTGCTGAACGAGTGCACGCGCAATCGCCACGCGCTGCTGCTGGCCGCCGGAAAGCTCATCGGCGCGGTGCGCGGCCAGATGGGCGATATCGAACTGCTGCAAGGCAGACAATGCGATCAGGCGTTCTTCATCGCTCCAGATGCGCAGAAGCGACTTTGGCGTCGAGACATAATTAAGACGCCCCATAAGCACATTGGTCAGAACATCGAGACGGTCGACCAGATTGAAATGCTGAAAAATCATCGCGCATTGTGCGCGCCAGTCGCGAAGCCCGGAGCCTTTCAGGCCGGTAACATCGCGCCCCTCCCAATGAATGGTCCCTTCCGACGGTTCGACGAGGCGGTTGATCATACGCAACAGCGTCGATTTACCCGCGCCCGAACGTCCGATAATTCCCACAAACGTGCCGGGCTCGATCTCGAGGTCAACCCCCGAAACCGCCACCTTGTCATTATAGCGGCGCGTTACGTTTTTCAGTTGAAGCATGAATTCATCTCCATTCATGCTCACTCTGAATTGCTTCCATGACATTGCAATGAAAGCATCGTGACGTTTGTGTAAATTTAAACGCTACTATAGGTTTATTAGTTAAGACTTTGTTTTAGCGTACATTTCTGTCAGATGACGAATAAATGCCTCTGTGGATTCACCAACATCGCCGGAATTGTCTATTATGACAACATCGCCAGCCCCGTCATTGAAGTTCACTTCGCGCGAAAGCCGCAAGGCGATCTCGTCTTTGCTTTCGCGGCCACGGCTTGCCAGCCGCTCGGCGAGGATTTCCGCGCGTGCCGTAATGACCACCACCGAACGCGACGGATAAAGCCTGCGCATGTCGTCCAGAACGCGGCGCGAGACATTGGCAATCACCACAGTTCCGCCATCGATCAGCGTATCAAGCGACTTCGGAAGACCGTAGTTCAAACCATGGGCGCGCCAATGAAGCGCAAAGGCGCCCTCGCCCGCGGCTTTCGCAAAAGCCGCTTCATCCAGACTGTCGTGGTCTTCGGTTCCCGGCATTTGCGGGCGCGTGACGATGCGGCGTACAAAATGAAAGCGCGCATCGCCTGCGAGGGCCATGCGCGCGCCATCCATGATCGTGTCCTTGCCGGCCCCGCTGGGGCCGACGACAGCAACGAAACAGCCTTTCGGCCGGATATTTTCCATACGCATCAGAGCACCCGCTCGCCTTCCCGCCAGACGGTGCGCACCACCGGTATCGCACTTCTGGTGCGTGCTCGTACCAGATCGGCGCGCTTGCCGACAGCAATTTCGCCACGATCATCCATGCGCATTGCATCGGCGGGGTTCTTGCTGACAAGGCGGATGGCTTCAGGAAGCCCAATCGGGCGCTCGCCGGAAGCAAGGCCGAAAGCCGACTGGATGAGGCTGAACGGAATATAGTCCGACGACAGAATATCGAGACTGCCATTATCCACCAGATCGCGGGCGGCGATATTGCCCGAATGCGAGCCGCCACGCACGATATTCGGCGCGCCCATCAGGATCGACAGGCCCGCGCCCTTGGAGGCAGAAGCCGCTTCCAGTGTGGTCGGGAACTCCGCAATACGGACGCCGTGATCAAGCGATTCCCCCACGTGAGCGCTGGTGGCGTCGTCATGGCTTGCCAAAACAATACCGCGTGCGCCCGACATATCGGCAATCGCCCGGCGATGCTTGGCCGAATAGGCGTCGGAGTCTGCCATGCGCTGTTCGCAATGCAAACGAAACTCTTCGTCGTTGAGTTTCAGCTTGCGCATGTAATAGGTGCGATAGGTTTCGATCTCCGCGAACTGACGCTGCCCCGGCGCATGATCCATCAGCGAAGCCAGCCTCACCCGATCATCGTTTTCAAAAAGCGCAAAGCCTTCAAGGCAGTCGGCTGCGGAAACCTCGCAGCGCAGATGCAGGAAATGGTCCGCGCGCAGACGGTTTTCGCGCACGCCGCTTTCAATTGCATCGGCCAGCAGACGCATATCCTTGCCGACGAAGTCGCGATCATAATCGGAACCGACCCGCATCGCATCGAAGACAGTGGTGATGCCCGATGCGGCAACCTGCGCGTCGTGGGCCTGAACGGCGGCATCCACGTTCCAACGCACCTTGGGACGCGGCGCATAATGCGATTCCAGCTGGTCGGTATGGAGTTCAATCAGGCCGGGAATGACGTAATCACCATCCATATCCTCGCCGCCATTTACATTGCCCTGATCGATGGCGGCGATCTTGCCGTCGCGTATCAGGATGGAGCCGGAAACGACCTCGTCGGCGAGCACGATGCGCGCATTTTTGAGAACGATTTCATTCGCCATGAGAAAGCTCTTTCATGACCGCCTCGGTATTGGCGGCAGTTTCATATTTTGAGAGAAAAGTTTCGATATCGAGCGCGCGGAAATCATCAAGTGCATCGCGCAGGCGTTCATGGCTCCAGTCCCACCAGCCCAGCCGGTCGAGACGATTGCCGGTCGCGGCGTCAAAGCGCTCGCGTATGAGACGCGCCGGGACACCGCCCACAATCGTGTAAGGCGCAACATCTTTGCTGACGACCGCACCGGCACCGATCACTGCGCCATTGCCCACGGTGACGCCCGGCAGGATGGTCGATCCGTGACCGAGCCATGTGTCATGGCCGATCTTAACCGCATTGCCGCGACGCCAGTCGAAAAACTCGGTTTCATTCTCCGCATCCGGCCAGTAATCGCCAGCGCGATAGGTGAAGTGATGCAAAGTTGGACGCCAGGTCGGATGATTGGTGGCATTGATGCGCACATGGCTTGCAATGTTGGAGAATTTACCGATCTCCGCGCACCAGATTTCGCAATCGATGCCGAGATAGGAGTAGTCATCCAGCACAGTTTCCGACAGACGGCTGCGCGCGCCGACTTCCGTGTAACGGCCAAGCTTGCTGCCGGTGACATCTGCCGTTTCGTGAACCAGAGGTTCAACCGAGAGCTTGGTCATGCCGCCGCCCTCGGCGAAAAGGCGGTCACGTCGATGATGCGGTCGGCCACTTCCTCACGCACATCCTCGTCGTGGAAAATGCCGAGCATCGCAACGCCTTCTTCCTTTTTGGTCTTGATCAGATCCACCACGACCGCGCGGTTCTTCGCATCAAGCGAAGCTGTCGGTTCGTCCAGCAGCAACACCGGATGATCGGTGATGAAACCGCGAGCGATGTTGACGCGCTGCTGCTCGCCGCCGGAAAAGGTTGCAGGCGGCAGCGCCCAGAGGCGTTCCGGCAGGTTGAGCTTGGCCAGCAATTCCCGCGCGCGGTCCAGCGCCATGTCGTGGTCGGCACCACGAGCGATCAAAGGTTCGGCCACGACATCGATAGCCGCCACTCGGGGTAACGTGCGCAAAAACTGACTAACGTAGCCAATCGTGTCACGGCGAACGCCAAGCACTTCGCGGGGATCAGCCGTGGCCAGATCGACAGCGCGATCCACATGGCGGATCAGAATGGAGCCCCCATTCACCGCATAATTGCCGTAGACCATCTTCAGGATCGAGCTTTTGCCGGCACCCGATGGACCGCCCAGCACGGCGCATTCACCGGCATTGAGTTCAAAATTCACGCCCTGCACGACCGGCAGTTCAACGCCGCCCTGCAAATGCATGGTGAAGGTCTTGGTAACGCCGGATACCACCAGGGGCGGCGTGGATTGCGAAGCGGATGTTTGCAACAGAGACATTTCTCACCTCACGCATGAAGTTCCGTCAGTTTGGAAAAAACACGCGATAAATATCTGTTTTAATTGATCTATACCTGTAAGATCGATGATACGAGCAACTGCGTATAAGGCGCTTGCGGGTCATCCAGCACGCGATCCGTCAAACCTTGCTCGACGATGTGACCGTCTTTCATGACCATGATCCGGTGCGACAGAAGCCGCGCTACGGCGAGATCATGCGTGACGATGATGACCGAAAGCCCCAGATCGTTGACGAGCCCGCGCAACAGATCGAGCAGGCGCGCCTGCACCGAAACGTCGAGACCGCCGGTTGGCTCGTCCATGAACACCAGTCGCGGCGCGGTGACGAGATTGCGGGCAATCTGCAAACGCTGGCGCATACCGCCGGAAAAAGCGCGCGGCTGATCATCGATACGGTCGGCAGCAATTTCCACACGGCCAAGCCACTCAGTCGCAGTGGAGCGGATATTGCCATAATGGCGCTCACCCACCGCCATCAGGCGCTCGCCGACATTGGCGCCAGCCGAAACCGTCATGCGCAGTCCGTCAGCCGGGTTTTGATGCACAAAACCCCAGTCAGTGCGCATCAGAAAACGGCGCTCGGCCTCGCCGATCTTGTAGAGATCGCGGAATGCGCCATCGCGCATCCGATATTCAACGGTGCCAGACGTCGGTTCCAGCCGGGTTGCAAGGCTGTTGAGCAGCGTCGTCTTGCCCGAGCCGGATTCCCCGACGATGGCCAGAACTTCGCCGGGCCAAAGATTGAAGGAGATATCCTCGCAGCCACGGCGGCTGCCGTAGAACTTCGACAGGTTGTTTACTCTCAGCAGAGGTTCGTCGTTCATTCTGCGGCCTCCTTATTGGCAGCCAGATGACCAAAATGGCCCTTTGCCTGACGGTCTTCGCAATAATCGGTATCCGAGCAAACGAACATTGAACCGCCGCGATCATCGAGCACAACTTCGTCCAGATAGACGCCCCTTGCGCCGCACAGCGCACAAGGTTCCTTGAACTTCTGCACTTCAAACGGATGATCCTCGAAATCGAGGCTCACGACCTGCGTGTATGGCGGCACTGCATAGATGCGCTTTTCGCGACCCGCGCCGAACAGCTGCAAGGCAGGCGACATATGCATTTTCGGATTGTCGAATTTCGGCGTCGGCGATGGTGCCATCACGTAGCGACCTTCGATCATCACGGGATAATCATAGGTCTTGGCGATCTGGCCGTGGCGCGCAATGTCCTCGTAGAGCTTCACATGCATGAGGCCATATTCGGCGAGCGCATGCATCTTGCGCGTTTCCGTCTCGCGGGGTTCCAGAAAGCGCAGCGGTTCCGGGATCGGCACCTGATAGACGATCACCTGCCCTTCGGTCAGCGGATATTCCGGAATGCGGTGGCGCGTCTGGATGATCGTCGCCTCGCCGGTGCTGGTGGTCACGGCCACATTGGCGGTCTTCTGGAAGAACGCGCGGATCGAAACGGCATTGGTCGTGTCGTCCGCACCCTGATCGATAACTTTCAGCACATCGTCCGGCCCAAGAATGGCAGCCGTCACCTGCACGCCACCCGTGCCCCAGCCATAGGGCATCGGCATTTCGCGGCTCGCAAAAGGTACCTGATAGCCGGGCACCGCTATGGCCTTCAATATGGCGCGGCGGATCATGCGCTTGGTCTGCTCGTCCAGATAGGCGAAATTGTAATTGGCCAGATCGCTCATTCTGCGGCCTCCTTCACTGGAGATTCTGCTTGATTTTGCGTCTTCTCATATTCAGCACGCATGCTGCGGATGAGTTCGAGCTCAGCCTGGAAATCGACGTAATGCGGCAGTTTCAGATGCTCGACGAAGCCGGTCGACTGCACATTGTCGGAGTGCGAAATGACGAATTCCTCATCCTGTGCGGGCGCGGTCACGTCGGTATCGAATTCACGAACCCGCAAGGCGCGGTCGCAGAGCGACATAGACATGGCCTTGCGTTCGCTCTGGCCGAACACCAGACCATAGCCACGCGTGAATTGCGGCGGCTGCTTTGAGGAGCCCTTGAACTGGTTCACCATTTGGCACTCGGTCAATTGCACCCGGCCAAGCGAGACGGCAAAGCCCAACTCCGGCACGTCGAACTCGACCTCCACTTCGCCGATGCGAATTTCGCCGACGAAGGGGTGGGTGTTGCCGTAGCCGCGCTGGGTCGAATAACCGAGCGCGAGAAGAAAACCTTCATCACCGCGCGCCAGCGCCTGCAAGCGCAGATCGCGTTCCATCGGGAATGTCCATGGCTCGCGTGTCAGATCGCCGGGCTCATGACCTTCCGGCAGGGAGCCATCGTCCTCGATCATGCCGTTCGCGCCGAGAATATCGGTGACGCGGGGCGTCTCTTCCTTCTCGGTTTCGCGTGCTTCCGGCTCTGGCACAGCAACGTCTCCCGCCAGATCCGGATCGAGAAGACGGTGGGTGTAGTCGAAGGTCGGGCCGAGCATCTGGCCGCCCGGAAGATCTTTATAGGTCGCGGAAATGCGGCGCTCGATCAGCATCTGCCCGGTTTCCATTGGGCGGGAATACCCAAAGCGCGGCAATGTGGTGCGATAAGCACGCACGAGGAAAATGGCCTCGATCAGATCGCCACGCGACTGACGCACGGCAAGCGCGGCCAGCTCGCGATCATAGAGCGAACCTTCCGCCATCACACGGTCAACGGCGAGTGCAAGCTGCTCGACAATCTGATCCAGACGCAGTGCGGGCACAGCACGATCACCCCGGCGGCGATCATCGAGAAGTCGGTGGGCGTTACGAATGGCTGTTTCGCCACCCTTTACGGCAACATACATGTTCAGCCCTCCAGTTTGATTATGCGCGTGGTGCGCGGAAATGCGATGACCGCGCCATCGCAGACCAGAACCAAATCGACGCCAAGCGGATATTGTGCGCCGTTGTCTCGCCATTGCGAAACGAAGTCCTGCGGAAGACCGTCGATGTGAATTTCCCGCTCACCGTTAATGCCCGGCCCCTTCAGAACAAGGCCCTGCCCGCTCTCAAACGACTTGACCGCAAGAACCACCGTTGTCGAACGATCCGGAAACTCCGGCTGCCCTTGCGAGAATTCAGCCAAGGGCGGCAACAGCGAAGCATCGGTAACCAATGCGAATTGCGCAGAAGCGGAAGATTCAACCTGCGGCGCGCCGGTTTGAAATGTCAGCCAGGCTGTAGCGTCTGCATCGGCTGCAATGGCGCGGTCGCACCAGACGGTGGCATCATGGTCGAGCAAGGTGGCGGCTATGACGCCCAGTTCCGGCGTCAATGGCTGGGGCGGCGTGGCAGCCCGGGTCAGAGCGTAGACGCGGCCCGGATTGGCCATCGCATGCATGACGGCATGAAATGCCGATTGGGCGTCGGTGACCGGATTTGCCAAACCACCTTCGAAGGCCGGAGACGAATGGGGTGAAGAATGCAGCATCAATTGTCTCCCCGAACCATGGTGAAGAAATCAACTTTGGTGGCAGCAGCTTCGCTGCGCAGTTTTGTGTCGGCCTGTTCCAGCCGGTTGCGCAAGACGTCGAGGACCTGACGCTCCACCGCTTCACGGCGCGCTTCGTCGGTCCAGAGCGCATCAAACAAAGCGGCCAGTCGTGCCTTTTCCTGATCGCGACCGAGAGCATAGGAATGCCCGACGGAACCATCGGTCAGACGCACAGTCGCGCGCGTCACCGTCGCCTCGCCGACATTGAAAGGCGCACCGCCGCCGCCGATACGGCCGCGCAGCATTACCAGTCCTGTTTCCGGACCACGGAGAATTTCGAAATCAGGCTTGTCCGACCAATTCTGCCAGAAAGCTTTCAGCTCTTCGCCGCTTGCCTGCGCAAGCGTTGCCATGCTGGCCTGTCGTGCAGCCTGCACCGCGTCAAGCGCCTTGCTGTTGCCGGACTTGTCGTTGCTGGCCGAGGCGTGCATCCCACCGGCGGCAGTGCCATTGCCTGCCTTGGGCTCTGTCGTTTGCATGAGCTTTTCCGCCCTGTTCAATTCCGTTGACTTGCCTTGCATATTTGTCTATTTATCTAGACAACCATACAATAACAAAATTATTACTCCCTGCCAATGACAGGACGATGACAGTTGATGACAAAGACCAGACGAATTGAAAGAAATAGCGGCGTGGCGATCTGGCGGCAGATTGCCGATGAGATACGCGGCGACATCATGGCCGGGAAACTTCAGTCCGGCGCGCGCATGCCTGCCGAAATGGAGCTTGCGGATCGCTTCGGCGTCAACCGCCATACGGTGCGCAGCGCCATTGCCGCGTTGACGCAGGAAGGCGTACTTCGTGCCGAACAGGGTCGCGGCACATTCGTCGCCAATGCAAAGCGTTTGACCTACCAGATCGGGCCACGCACCCGCATTTCACAGTCACTGGGCACGCAGGCGAGCGAAGTCAAAGGCATATTGCTCAGCAGCGGCACCGAAGTCGCGACCGCCGAAATAGCCGAAGCCCTGGGCATCGCCGCCGGAAGCGAAGTCACGCGGCTTGAGACGGCGCATAGTGCCGATGGACGCCCTGTATCGCGCGCAACGCATTGGGTGGATGCGGCGCGCTTTCCCGATTTTGCTGCTGACTATGCTGAAAACGGGTCTATTACCTGGGCGCTCAGGAAAGCTGGTATCGAGGATTATTTCCGCAAATCGACAACCATATCTGCCCAGCACGCTGATTCAGATGACCTGAAACATCTGAAGCTCTCGCCCGGTGCTATCGTGCTGATGGCACGCGCCATCAATGTCGATACGAACGGTCAGCCTCTTCAATATTCTCTGACGCGGTTTTCTGCGGATCGCATGGAGTTTTCGATCGATACATATTGAGCTGATAAGCTCGGAAATTTCTTTATTATTCAGTTAGATAATATTAATTTATAAGGTTCCGATTTAACAAACCGTCTAACCATAATGAAACGGGCGCCTAAAGCGCCCGTTAGATTCATCAAAATGGAATTTCGTCGTCGAGATCGCGGGAGAACCCACCGCCACCGCCGCCACCCGAAGAAGACGGTCCGGACGAACCGAAATCGCCACCACCGCCGGAATAATCCGACATCTGGTTACGTCCACCACCGCTGCCGCGATCAAAAGAACGGCCCTGATCGCCGCCTTCACCACGGCTATCGAGCATCTGAAGCTCACCACGGAACTTCTGTAGCACAACTTCCGTCGAATAACGGTCGTTGCCGTTCTGATCCTGCCACTTGCGGGTCTGGAGCGCGCCTTCGATATAAACCTTGGCACCCTTCTTCAGATATTGCTCTGCGACCTTGGCAAGGTTTTCGTTGAAAATAACAACGCTATGCCATTCGGTGCGGTCCTTGCGCTCGCCGGACTGGCGATCACGCCAGCTTTCCGAGGTCGCAATACGCAGATTGGCAACCACATCGCCTGAATTCAGACGACGAATTTCCGGATCGGCACCGAGATTGCCGACCAGAGTGACCTTGTTGACGCTACCAGCCATCGAAAACCTACTCCGGGTCTCATGCGCGCCTCGCCGGATCTGAAATCCTCACAAGAGCGCTTTCCTAAAGAAGGATCAGGCGCATGAATTGCGCCATCACCTGAAACTCAATTACCCACCTTACAGGACTGGCGCGCATGACGCTCAATTTCCCGGGCGGGGAATGGTCAATGTCCACAGAGTTTATGTTCTTGTTTTGTTCAAAATGCAAGTGCTTGTGGCATCAAATCGACAAAACATCCCTCATTTCTAACGAGGTCCAGTGACTAACGAGGAGAATGCCTGACCCGCCGCATAGCGACAGCCGAAGATACAACAAAGCGCGTCACAGTCAGACAATGAAAAGCCCCGCCGCTCACTGTTTCTTTGGCGCGCGGGGCTTGGGGTTTGAGCAAAGCTCATATGTCGGCATTAATTCGTCGACAAAATCTTTCGGAACTCGAAGGCACGCGGCCAATCGTTTTCCGCGCATATATAGATTTTCGGCAATCGAACTTCTCACCAACGATGCATTGTTCCTTGCGAAAGAACGCATCCGCGACAAAGATCGATTGTGCTTTCATCTGTGTGAAAGCTAGGCAGTGTAGTCAGGTGGACTCATGCTCCTTTACCTCCCTACCGGATTTCCCGCCTCCTGCGAACCTCTTGCCGATATCGCGTCATCCCTCCGCAATACCTCTTCGCATCAGCGAGTAAGAGAAGTGTGCTCCTGTCAGGAGTGACAGTCAACGCTCTTGCGTTCACATTTCGTATCGCCTGTCAGAAGCTTGGTTGTTCGACATTTGTTCCGGTGCTACAAGAGCGCAAATTAGGATAACCAAGCCCCTTCTTCTTTGGAGGGCTTCGCCCCATATTATGGGATTGGCGCGGCGGTTCATCGCCGGGGCCAATCTATCCATGGCATCACGAAGCAGGCAGGACGCGGAATGAGCGATCAGAAATTCATTTCCATACGTGGCGCGCGCGAGCACAATCTTAAAAATGTCGATCTTGATTTGCCGCGCGACAAGCTGATCGTCATGACAGGCCTTTCCGGCTCGGGCAAGTCGTCGCTTGCCTTCGACACGATTTATGCGGAAGGCCAGCGTCGTTACGTGGAAAGCCTCTCGGCTTATGCGCGCCAGTTTCTGGAAATGATGCAGAAGCCGGATGTGGACCAGATCGATGGTCTGTCGCCCGCCATTTCCATCGAACAGAAGACGACGAGCCGTAATCCGCGCTCGACGGTCGGCACTGTCACCGAAATCTACGACTATATGCGCCTTCTTTTCGCGCGTGTGGGCGTGCCTTATTCGCCTGCAACTGGCCTTCCCATTGAAAGCCAGACCGTCAGCCAGATGGTTGATCGTGTGATCGCTCTGGAAGAAGGCACGCGTCTTTACATTCTGGCGCCGATCGTACGCGGGCGTAAGGGCGAATATAAGAAGGAACTGGCAGAGCTGCAGAAGAAGGGCTTCCAGCGCGTCAAGGTGGACGGCACTTTCTACGAGATTGCCGATGTTCCGGCGCTCGATAAGAAATACAAGCACGATATTGATGTGGTGGTAGACCGCGTCGTCGTGCGCCCTGACCTCACCTCGCGCCTTGCCGACAGTCTAGAAACTTGCCTCAAGCTCGCCGACGGTCTGGCCGTCGCTGAATTCGCCGACAAGCCGCTTCCGCCCGAAGAAACGGCGGAAGGCGGCGCAGCCAATAAGTCGGCCAACGAGACCCACGAGCGCATTCTGTTCTCAGAAAAATTCGCCTGTCCGGTTTCCGGTTTCACGATCCCGGAAATCGAGCCGCGCCTGTTCTCGTTCAACAATCCCTTTGGCGCCTGCCCGACCTGTGACGGTCTCGGCACACAGCAAGCTATCGATCCAAACCTGATTGTTCCCGATGAAAGCGCGGCGCTGAAAGATGGTGCAATTGCGCCCTGGGCGCGGTCATCGTCACCCTATTACAATCAGACGCTGGAAGCGCTGGGCAAGGCTTATGGCTTCAAGATCGGCACCCGTTGGTCTGATCTGCCCAAGGAAGCGCAACGCGCCATTCTTCATGGCACGGGCGGCAAGGAAATCACCTTCCAGTATGACGACGGCCTGCGGTCCTATCAGACCACAAAGCCCTTCGAAGGCGTGATTCCGAATCTGGAGCGCCGGTGGAAGGAAACCGATTCTGCCTGGTCGCGTGAAGAGATCGAACGCTTCATGTCTTCGACGCCCTGCCCGGCTTGCAATGGCTATCGCCTGAAGCCGGAAGCGTTGGCCGTGAAAATCGGCATGAAGCATATCGGCGAAATCACCGAAATGTCGATCCGCAAGGCAGATGCCTGGTTCCGCGACGTCGATGGCAGCTTTAATGAAAAGCAGCGGGAAATTGCAGCGCGCATTCTCAAGGAAATCCGTGAACGCCTGCAATTCCTCAATGATGTCGGCCTCGATTATCTGACACTGGCGCGTAATTCCGGCACGCTTTCCGGGGGTGAAAGCCAGCGTATTCGCCTCGCCTCCCAGATCGGCTCTGGCCTGACTGGCGTTCTCTACGTGCTGGACGAGCCGTCCATCGGCCTGCATCAGCGCGACAATGCCCGCCTGTTGGACACGCTTCGTCATCTGCGCGATCTCGGCAATACGGTCATCGTGGTGGAGCATGACGAAGATGCGATCCTGACCGCCGATTATGTGGTCGATATTGGTCCCGCGGCTGGCGTCCATGGCGGCAAGGTGATTGCACAGGGCACGCCGAAGGACGTCATGTCCAATACCAATTCGCTGACCGGCAAATATCTCTCGGGCGTTATGGAAGTCGCTGTTCCAGCGGAACGTCGCAAGATTTCCAAGACCAAGCGTATCCGCGTCGTCGGTGCGCGCGGCAACAATCTGAAAAATGTCTCGGCAGATATTCCGCTCGGTACTTTCACCGCTGTAACGGGCGTTTCAGGTGGCGGCAAGTCCACCTTCCTGATCGAAACACTGTTCAAGGCCGCTTCACGCCGCATCATGGGTTCCCGCGAGCATCCGGCGGAGCACGACCGTATCGAAGGGCTGGAGTTCCTCGACAAGGTGATCGATATCGACCAGTCGCCGATTGGACGCACGCCGCGTTCCAACCCGGCGACCTATACCGGCGCCTTCACGCCGATCCGCGACTGGTTCGCGGGGTTGCCGGAAGCCAAGGCACGCGGATATCAGCCGGGTCGTTTTTCCTTCAACGTGAAGGGCGGACGCTGCGAGGCCTGTCAGGGCGACGGTGTCATTAAGATCGAGATGCACTTCCTGCCGGATGTGTACGTGACTTGTGACGTCTGCCACGGCAAGCGTTACAATCGCGAAACGCTGGAAGTGCTGTTCAAGGGCAAGTCCATCGCCGATGTGCTGGATATGACTGTCGAGGAAGGCGCGGAGTTCTTCTCCGCTGTTCCTGCCGTGCGCGACAAGCTGGAAACGCTGGTCAAGGTTGGCCTCGGCTATATCAAGGTCGGGCAGCAGGCGACAACGCTCTCGGGCGGTGAAGCGCAGCGTGTGAAACTCGCCAAGGAACTATCGCGTCGCGCAACCGGACGCACGCTTTATATTCTCGATGAGCCAACCACCGGTCTGCATTTCCACGACGTAGCAAAGCTGCTGGAAGTGCTGCATGAACTGGTCGAACAGGGCAATACGGTCGTGGTGATCGAGCACAATCTCGAAGTCATCAAGACTGCCGACTGGGTGATCGACCTCGGTCCAGAAGGTGGTGATGGCGGCGGTGAGATCCTTGCTGTGGGCCGTCCAGAAGACATCGTTAAGGAAAAGCGCTCCTATACCGGCCATTTCCTCAAGGAACTGCTGGAGCGACGCCCTAAGCGAAACTCGGAAGCTGCGGAGTAAGCGCAGCTCGACGGTTGAAAATGCAAAAGCCGGGTCTAGCGCCCGGCTTTTTTCGCGATGAGCGGAAAATCAGCGGCGGCGTAGTATCTAAACGAAAAAAGCCCGGACAAGCCGGGCCTTCTCGACAGCCGCTCACGTTTAAACCGCAGCGACCGAAATCTTGCCTTCACACATAATGCTTCGAAAAGCCTGTCGGCTTTCCGAGATCATGCATTAGCCGTTGACGGCATCCTTCAGGCCCTTGCCGGCCGAGAACTTCGGCACGTTGCGAGCCGGAATAGCAACTTCCTTGCCGGTCGACGGATTGCGGCCGGTCGAAGCTGCACGGTGCGAAACGGAGAAAACGCCGAAGCCTGGCAGGCGGACTTCTTCACCAGCCTTCAGTGCGCCGGTGACAGCAGCGAGCACAGCGTCAACAGCCGTACCGGCATCAGCCTTCGTCAAACCGCCCTTTTCCGCGACTGCGGCAACCAATTCGTTCTTGTTCATTGGCATTTCCTTTCTTTACCTACCGGAACGGATAACGTGACCGGATTGGGCGGAGTTTATTCGAAACGCTCGCCAAACCAAGCCTGTCAATGGCAAAAAAGCCCGGTTTTCTGGGGTTAAACACAGAAATGCCGGGCTTTTGGCCCGGCATTTCGTTTGTTGGTCGTCTTACCGACTGTCAATGTGCTGTTGTGGCGCCTGCTTCATCGTCAACCGAAGGCACCTTTGCAGGTGTTTCAGGCTCGGTCCACTCAATCGGTTCGGGCTGACGCACGAGCGCGTGCTTCAGAACTTCACCGACGCGAGACACCGGAACGATCTCAAGATTGTTCTTCACATTGTCCGGAATATCCGCCAGATCCTTGGCGTTTTCTTCCGGGATCAGAACCTTCTTGATGCCGCCGCGCAGAGCCGCAAGGAGCTTTTCCTTCAGGCCACCGATCGGCAGAACCCGACCGCGCAGCGTCACTTCGCCGGTCATCGCGATGTCCTTGCGAACCGGTATGCCGGTCAGCACGGAAACGATGGTCGTGACCATGGCGATACCTGCGGACGGACCGTCTTTCGGCGTCGCACCTTCCGGCACGTGGACGTGAATGTCGCGCTTGTCGAACAATGGAGGCTCGATGCCGAAATCAACTGCTCGGCTGCGGACATAGGATGCAGCAGCGGAAATCGATTCCTTCATCACGTCACGCAGGTTACCCGTGACGGTCATGCGACCCTTGCCGGGCATCATGACGCCTTCGATGGTCAGCAACTCGCCGCCAACTTCCGTCCAGGCCAAGCCGGTAACGACACCGACCTGATCTTCGCCGTCGATCTGACCGAAGCGGAAACGCTCCACACCCAGATAGTCGGAGAGGTTCTTGTCGGTGATCTTCACCGACTTCTTCTTCGACTTCAGGATTTCGGTGACGGCCTTACGGGCGAGTGTCATCATCTCGCGCTCAAGGCTACGTACACCGGCTTCCCGTGTGTAAAGACGGATCACATTGCGCAATGCATCGTCCGTGAGCGAGAACTCCTTCGGCTGCAAAGCATGGTCCTTGATGGCCTTGGGCAGCAGGTGCCGCTTGGCGATTTCCAGCTTTTCATCCTCGGTGTAACCGGCGATACGGATGATCTCCATACGATCCAGCAACGGACCGGGGATGTTCAGCGTATTGGCGGTCGTCACGAACATGACGTTGGACAGGTCATACTCAACCTCAAGGTAATGGTCCATGAAGGTTGCGTTCTGTTCCGGGTCCAGCACCTCGAGCATTGCAGACGACGGATCACCACGGAAATCCTGGCCCATCTTGTCGATTTCATCGAGCAGGAAGAGCGGGTTGGACTTCTTCGCCTTTTTCATCGACTGGATGACCTTGCCAGGCATCGAGCCGATATAGGTGCGGCGGTGACCACGGATTTCAGCTTCGTCCCGCACGCCGCCAAGCGACATACGGACATATTCACGGCCCGTCGCCTTGGCGATCGAACGCGCAAGCGAGGTCTTGCCGACGCCGGGAGGTCCGACGAGGCAAATGATCGGGCCCTTGATCTTGGTCGAACGAGCCTGCACCGCCAGATACTCGACGATGCGTTCCTTAACCTTGTCGAGACCGAAGTGATCATTGTTGAGCACTTCTTCCGCAAAGTTCAGGTCCTGCTTGACCTTCGACTTCTTGCCCCATGGAATGGACAGCAGCCAGTCAAGATAGTTGCGCACAACCGTCGCTTCCGCAGACATCGGGCTCATGGTGCGCAGCTTCTTCAGCTCAGCCTGAGCCTTTTCACGCGCTTCCTTGGAAAGCTTGGTCTTGTTGATGCGTTCTTCCAGTTCAGCCGCTTCATCGCGACCGTCCTCGCCGTCACCAAGCTCCTTCTGGATCGCCTTCATCTGCTCGTTGAGATAATATTCGCGCTGCGTCTTCTCCATCTGGCGCTTGACGCGCGAGCGGATGCGCTTCTCAACCTGCAGAACCGAGATTTCGGCTTCCATGAAGGCAAGAGCCTTCTCCAGACGCTCACGCACCGAGAGAATGGACAGCATTTCCTGCTTTTCAGGTATCTTGATCGCGAGATGCGAAGCAACCGTATCGGCAAGCTTGGAATAGTCGTCGATCTGGCTGGCGGCGCCAACCACTTCCGGCGAAATCTTCTTGTTCAGCTTGACGTAGTTTTCGAAGTCGGAAACCACCGAACGGGCCAGCGCCTCGATTTCAACGGCATCTTCCTCCGGCTCCGGCAGAGCCGCAGCGTAAGCTTCGTGATAGTCTTCGCGATCCGTAAACTTGGAAATCTTGGCGCGCGCCGTGCCTTCGACCAGCACCTTCACAGTGCCGTCCGGCAGCTTCAAAAGCTGAAGCACATTGGCAATGGTGCCAATTTCATAAATTGCATCCGGCGCCGGATCGTCGTCGGCAGCATTTTTCTGGGTCGCAAGCAATATCTGCTTGTCGACACCCATCACTTCTTCCAGAGCGCGAATAGACTTTTCGCGTCCGACAAAAAGCGGAACGATCATGTGCGGGAAGACCACAATATCGCGCAACGGAAGAACGGCATAAAGCCCGTCTGCACCGCCCGCTTCTGCTCCACCCATCAGGGTCTTGTCTTCAATACCCGTCATAATTCAAGTCCTTTCTCAGGCCTTTCGACCCGACTGCCACGCCGACGCCCCCTTTCATCATGAGGCAGGTCGCACAGCGTGCTTCGGTTCATACTTGGAGAGCCAAGCCCGGCAATTCAATAGCCAGTTTCGGGCGGCTTTCATAGAATCGTTAACTATCCTGCGCCGTCCGGGCAATTTGCACAATATGCCGCTTTGGATATGCTCCGATACAAGCGCTTCGAACCCATAACACTAAAGCGAATTGCCAAACTGGCAACAAAAAAGGCCGCTTTCGCGGCCTTTTGAGGAGAAAATCTATCTCTTAGGCCGAAACATTGCCCTTCTCGTCCTGACGCTCCGCATAGATGTAGAGCGGACGGGCGCTGCCATCCACGACATCACCGGAGATCACGACTTCGCGAACACCTTCCAGTGTCGGCAGTTCGAACATCGTGTCGAGCAGGATCTTTTCCATGATCGAGCGCAGACCGCGCGCACCCGTCTTGCGTTCAACTGCCTTGTTGGCAATGGCGCGTAGAGCGTCGTCATGGAACACCAGCTCGACATTTTCCATATCGAACAGGCGCTGATACTGCTTCACTAGCGCATTTTTTGGCTCAGTCAGGATCTGGACCAGTGCATCGACGTCGAGGTCCTCGAGCGTTGCAATAACCGGCAGACGACCGACGAATTCCGGAATGAGACCGAATTTCAGCAGATCCTCCGGTTCCAGTTCGCGGAACACCGCACCGATACGACGCTCGTCAACCGAGCGGACAGTCGCCCCGAAGCCGATGGACGTCTTTTCGCCACGAGCGGAGATGATCTTGTCGAGACCGGCAAAAGCACCGCCGCAGATAAACAGGATGTTCGTCGTATCCACCTGCAGGAATTCCTGCTGCGGATGCTTGCGACCGCCCTGCGGAGGAACCGAAGCAACGGTACCTTCCATGATCTTCAGAAGTGCCTGCTGCACGCCCTCGCCCGATACATCGCGCGTGATGGACGGGTTGTCGGACTTGCGGCTGATCTTGTCCACTTCGTCGATATAGACGATGCCGCGCTGTGCGCGTTCGACGTTGTAATCAGCAGCCTGAAGCAGTTTCAGGATGATGTTTTCAACATCTTCACCGACATAACCGGCTTCGGTCAGCGTCGTCGCGTCAGCCATGGTGAATGGCACGTCGATGATGCGAGCGAGCGTCTGGGCAAGATAGGTCTTGCCGCAGCCGGTCGGACCGACGAGAAGAATATTCGACTTCGCCAGTTCTATATCGTTGCTCTTCGACTGATGTGCGAGACGCTTGTAGTGATTGTGCACCGCGACCGACAGAACGCGCTTGGCATCCTTCTGGCCGATGACATAGTCGTCAAGAACGGCCATGATTTCCTGCGGCGTCGGCACGCCCTCGCGGGACTTCACCATCGAGGATTTGTTTTCCTCGCGGATGATATCCATGCAAAGTTCGACGCATTCGTCGCAGATGAAAACGGTCGGGCCTGCAATCAGCTTGCGCACTTCATGCTGGCTTTTGCCGCAGAACGAGCAATAAAGCGTATTCTTGGAATCGCCGCCGCTGTTGCTGACTTTGCTCATTGCAGTTTCCTTTCAATAAACCGAAACGAACCTTGGGCTGTTCATTCCGATCGTTTCTTCCGGTTCGGACCCAGTACGGAAGGAAACACTCACCTTCTACCGGTCACATTGACAGTTGATACGCACTGCCCCTGTAGTCTCTAGGATTCCAATCACCGTAGACTCCCCGACCGAAGGAGTCATTTGGTGACTTTTGCAGAACCTGAACCGTCGAACAAACAAAAAATAAGTTCCCGGCAAAGATTCGGCCTGATCTGACCAACTTTAGCGCCTTGATGCCCAACAGATGCTTAACGCGGCGCGTTAACCTTCACGTTGGTCCAAGAATTGAGCCCCTTTTGTGGCAAAAGGGGCCAATAATTGGAAGGGAGCCAGATTCAGGCTAACTTCGATTCGTCGGCGCTCACGTCGCGGGCTTCCACGACCTTGTCGATGAGACCGAATTCGAGCGCTTCCTGAGCGGTCATGAAATGATCGCGATCAAGAGTGCGTTCGATGGTTTCGTAGTCGCGGCCCGTGTGCTTCACATAGACTTCATTGAGACGGCGCTTCATCTTGATGATGTCCTGCGCGTGGCGTTCGATGTCGGACGCCTGTCCCTGGAAGCCGCCCGAAGGCTGGTGGACCATGATGCGGGCATTCGGCAGCGCATAACGCTGGCCGGTTGCGCCTGCCGTCAGAAGCAGCGAACCCATCGACGCGGCCTGGCCCATGCAAAGCGTGGATACCGGCGGACGGATGAACTGCATCGTGTCATAGATCGCCATGCCGGACGTCACCACGCCACCGGGCGAGTTGATGTACATGTTGATCTCTTTCTTCGGATTCTCGGCTTCGAGGAAGAGAAGCTGCGCGCAGACCAGCATCGACATGCCGTCTTCAACCGGTCCGTTGACGAAGATGATGCGTTCTTTCAGAAGGCGCGAGAAAATATCATAGGCCCGCTCGCCGCGGTTGGTCTGCTCGACCACCATCGGCACGAGGTTCATGACGGTTTCAATCGGATCTCTCATTATGGGCCTCTGCATATATTGGATGCGTATTGAGTGGATTTGAATCGTCGGACTTCCATACATAGGGCGTTGCGCCCCTGTTCCGCAAGTGGTGCTCGGTTCCTCACGGAATCATGACTAACACTATAGTTGCATTCTTCGTGAGGTCGGTCTGCAACGAGCAATTTCCTGTGCTCCGGTGCTCACGTACCCAAAAGTACGCTCCGCTCCGGTGCTCGAAAATCAGTCGTTTCGCCACGACCTGACGAATTTGCAACTGTAGTGCTAATCCCAGTCGTTTTCCGGCTTCTCCGGCTTGATGCCGCGCTTTTCGTCCAGCGTCTTGCGCGCCACTTCGGTCAGACGCGCCTGCACCCGAACCGAACCGTCTTCGAGATCTTCGCGCTGCACATCACTGCCGTGCTGGTAAATCCAGTTCAATATGTGCAACTCGAAAGGCGACAGAACGACATCCACCGTGCCAAGCACGCCCGCTATCCGCGTTTCGATCAGGTTTAGCAAGCGATCAACGCCCTCGCCTGTGATGGCTGACAGGGGGATGGGGCGGCCTTCATCACCGCCGGCTGCGGCCAGACGCAGCGCCGCTTCACGCCCGCTTTCGTCCAGATTGTCAATCTTGTTCCAGATTTCGACGACGCGCTTGCGGTCCTGCGGCTCAATCCCGAGACCAGCCAGAATATTCTCGACATCTTCAGCCTGCGCGGCCT
>NZ_JABXGB010000031.1:0-51718 GCF_022627935.1 Ochrobactrum sp. C6C9
GATGGTGGCGGCATAATCGAGGCGGAAATCCACTTAGCGAAACGCCCGAAACTGTTCAAACAAACCGAGCCACCTCTGATATGCTGCGTTATCCAGATTGCGGTATTGCGTAGCTGCTGGCGGATTGACGTCATCGGCTCGAACCGTCAACAGTGCGAGGATCATTCCATTTTCAGCCGCCAATGCGTTATAAATCATATAGACAAATGAGTTATAAGTGTCGTATCTCAATGTGTCAGGCGGTATTTTAAAGCCTTCGGTACTGAGTTCCCTCATGCTTTTGACGTAGATATCATCATTCACCTGCAGTGCCACTAGCGCCTCAGGCCGGTTGCCATAGTCGGTTGTGCATGTCTGTGGCAGTGTGACGCTAACAAAATCCTGACTCGCAGCGACCACGAGCTTGCCGTCCTCATTCTGCGTGGCGTCTACAGGCCCCCATTTTGCATCTATGGATTTCGAGTTATCAATAAAGACCAGGTGTGGCGGCATGTTGTCTGGCAGCTCCGCGCGCTCGTTCCACAGGCGGACAATGGGTTCGATGATTGCTTGGGTATGACTAGCATAATAGAATTCTAACTTGCCGTCCGCCCCGGAAGTGAGCTTGTAGCCAGTCTCTCCGTCGTCATAGTCCGCAAAACTTCCGTCGCTTTTTAAAACCGCAACTGAACGGGGCGAGAGGCTGACATAGACGTCCATTGACGCGCCGCCTGTGCCATCATTTGTTATGAGCTCGAACTTGATTGACCCATCCGTTGTTGTTGGTACATCTGCTGTTGAGACATCAGTTACTTTAAGTGGGGGACTAGTAAATTGAATAGTGTTTGCCATTGAATTAACCTCATGTTTTACAATGCGCATCAACAATGAATTTTAAAACGAAACGCAGCAACTGTTGGGAACGACATAATCTTTGACGGAGTTGCCAGTTGCGCTGAAAATTGATCGATACCGGAGACAATGCGCGCTGATCAAAAGCTGATCCAGCCGTCAGCAAACCGGCACGATGATTCCCGAAAAATCCGCTCTCCTGGGGCGTGCTATCTCGCCGTTCTCAATGCGTTTTGAAAATGGGGAAATAGAAAGCATATTCCCGAAAATAAATATAGATTGGATTCGTCCTTGATGAATATAATATTCATTATTAGATTTATTTAATATAATAAAAATTCAAATTATTCATTGAATTTTTATTTAAATATGAGAAAAAGCTAGAAACTGTATTATTTAAGAGAATTGAGATGTTAAATTATCGCCGCAGATTCAGTGTATATCATTTTTCTAAATTAAAAATACTTAATTTAAATCTCCGTTCAAGTGTGGCGCTCCCAAAGGCACTTATTTTGGCGGCCTTATTGTTCTCACCCGTCTTGCCAGCTCTTGGCCAGACAGTGGGTGGGCGAGGCGGGGAAGGGATTCGTAGCACCGGTCAACCTGGTGACGGTGGATCGCCTGGCCAGCCGGGAACCGATGGAGTGCAACCTTCGGGCTTTCTTGACGCCGGGGTGGGAGGTGGAGGTG
This sequence comes from Ochrobactrum sp. C6C9, assembly GCF_022627935.1. Classification (NCBI taxonomy): domain Bacteria; kingdom Pseudomonadati; phylum Pseudomonadota; class Alphaproteobacteria; order Hyphomicrobiales; family Brucellaceae; genus Ochrobactrum; species Ochrobactrum sp. C6C9. The sequence goes on from NZ_JABXGB010000031.1 coordinate 1,522, forward strand.
GCGGTGCCGGAGGCGGCCTGGGCGGGCATGGTGCCGGAGGCGGGGGACGAGCGCAAGGCGGCGATGGCGGCCTGGGCGGAACGCATGACAAGGAGGATGGCGCTAACGGAGACGATTACACAACCCCCCTTACCGGCGGATTAGGGGGCAATGGCGGTGACGGACAGGATGCAAACATTACCCCCAATGGCGACGGTAGCGGGGGTGGCGGTGGTGCTGGTGGTTATGCCCTGATCATTGCTGGCAATAGTTCTGTTACAAACCATACGACGATTACGGGTGGTAATGGCGGTAACGGCGGCAACAGTGGTCACATTATCGGTAGTATTTTAGTGAACGCAGAGGGTATGGGCGGCGGTGGCTATGGCGGTGGCGGCGGCCTAGGCATCTGGATGAATGGTGACGGGATAACTGTCACGAACTCCGCTACAGGCGTGATTATTGGCGGAAACGGTGGCAAGGGCGGAACATCTTTTTCGGCTTCGTTATCGGCAGGAGTTGGCCGGAACACTGGCAATGGTGGTGACGGCGGCGCGGGTATTTATGGCGCAAGCGGTAATCCTTCTCAGGCTCGACCTGATTCAGCAGTTGTGAACCAGGCATCAGGGAGCATCACCGGTGGCGCGGGTGGTGAAGGAGGGGACACGGACCCGACCGTGATTCAAAATGGCCGATCAGCCATCGACGAAAATGGGGCCAATGGCGGCGTTGGTGGCGCAGGCGTCTTTGGTGTTGCTACGGTGACGAATGAACAGGGCGCGACCATTACTGGCGGTGCAGGTGGCAAGGCCGGTCGGGGGTCGCAATGGGTCATAAACGCTGCGGATATAAATACCGAAGCCAATGGTGGTGCCGGGGGCGCCGGGGTGGTTACGCTTTCAGTTGCGGGAGGGGCTCAGTCGAGCGTCGATAATTCCGGTGCGATCACGGGTGGCAAAGGTGGCAAGGGCGGAGATGCGCTGACACCGCTACTCGATACGCTCACCGTGAACCAGAGCGTTGGCGGCAGAGGTGGCGACGGTGTCAGGGGCGATAATACAACGATTACCAATACGGGCGTGATCGCGGGTGGTGATGGCGGCGATGGCGGCGCAACACTGGCGGGGACAACCGCGGGGCGCAACGGCGATGGCGGTGCCGGCGGTGACGGTATCAATGGCTCGAACCTGATGGTTGTGAATAGCGGCACCATTGAAGGAGGTAATGGTGGCGCTAAGGGAGCAAATGGTGCCGGCACTGCGGCGGACGGAAAAAATGGCTACGGCGTACACTTCACGAGCGGCACCAACACGCTGGAACTCCATAATGGTTCCACCATTATCGGAGGCGTTTTCGCCGACGCCGGAACGACCAATACGTTCATACTCGGTGGAGCTGCCGCTGGTACCTTCGACGGAATCCTGTCGACCAAAATAGATGGTTCAGGAACCTATCAAGGGTTCACTACCTTCGAAAAACGGGACACCAGCAACTGGACGCTGACGGCGGCCAGCGATGTGAGTTGGACCATCTATGGCGGCACCTTGACGATCGGCAATGGCGGCGGATTAGGCACCGCTGGCACCTCCGTCAATACCGGTCCAAGCGCCGCAGAAAAAGGCATCCTGGCTTTTGATAGCAATGGTTCAATAACGGTCGGCAGCACGATTACCGGCGGCGGTAAGGTCGTTCAGAAAGGGACGGGCACGGTTTCTCTGGGTTCAATCGCCAACACCTACACGGGCGGGACTGACCTGAACGACGGTATTATGTCGGTAGAACTTGATCAGGCTCTCGGCGACATAACCAGCGGTGTCACTTTTAACGGCGGAACATTGCGTATAGCGGGAACGGACAACGATACATCGAACCGTCAATTCGCGCTGAATTCTGCATTTGGCACATTCGATATTGATGATGCGGCCAATATCTTCACGCTCACAAACGATTTGGACGGCACCGGAGCGTTGAAAAAGACCGGCGCGGGAACGCTCGCTCTGACAGGCCTCAACGCATATACCGGCATGATCGCAATCGAAGAGGGCACGTTGCAGATTGGTGACGGTAGCACGGTGGGAGAACTCGGTGCAGTTTCGGATGTTACGGTTGCCAGTGGTGCATCGCTGGCTTTCAATCGAACCGACGATAATCTTGTTGTGAGCCAGACGATTAGCGGTGATGGCGGTGTTACACAGAAAGGCACGGGGAAAACGACGCTAACTGGCACCAACAACTACATTGGTGTAACTGACATCCAGGCGGGCGCGCTTCAGCTTGGCCAGAACACAACAGCCGGTAGTCTGGATCCTCAAAGCACCGTTAACATCGCCCAAGATGCAAAATTTATCATCAATCACAACGATGCCTCTTTTGATTTCACCAACATGATTCAAGGCGACGGCCAGGTGGTGATTGACGGCGACGGAACTGTCGTGCTCACCAATATGAGCAATACCTATACGGGCGGCACTGAACTCGAGAAGGGTGTCCTCAAGCTTTACTCTGATAGGGTCCTGGGCTCAGGTGACCTAATAATGAATGGTGGCACGCTGTTGCCGGATTCGGCTGTTGTGCTGGGCCACGATGTTCAGGTTTTGGGCATTGACAGTGTGTTCCAAACGAACACATTGAAGGACTTAACGCTTACGGGAAAACTGACGGGCGACGCAGGTACTGCTTTCACTAAAACAGGTAACGGTCGCCTGATCCTCAATCAAAGCGCCAATGCGTCGGGCTTTGCTGGTTCTGCCAACGTGAACGAAGGCGCCTTGGTGGTCAACAGCAACCAATTTGGTGGTAGTGTCATCGTCAACAGCGGTGGAACGCTGGCAGGCGCTGGCACAGTCGGCAATACGAATGTTGTGACTGGCGGAAAGCTGGCAGGTATGGTTGGCACAACGCTGACTATAAACGGCAATCTGACCGTCGATGCGAATAGCACCGTTGATGTCAATATTGGTGCAACAACTTTCAATCAGGAGATGTTCAACGTTACGGGCAACCTCACCCTTAACGGAAAACTCGACGTTAGTACCAGCGGGGGTGCGGCACCCGGTATCTATCGCATTTTTAATTATGATCCCAGTCAAACGAACGCCTATAGCACTTTCCAATTGGGTACAATTGATGGCGCCGCCGCCAATTCGGCCGACTGGAAGATTGAGGACACGAATCCCGGTCAGATCAATCTCGTCAATATGAAGGGCATGTCGTTTGTTGTTTGGGATGGTTCCAATACAAACGATGGTGGTGGAGTCCACGGCGGTGACGGAACCTGGAACATCGCGGACACCAATTGGAAAGATATTCAAAGCCTATCCGTCAATGACCCATGGGCTGACGGATCAGTCGCGGTCTTCAGAGCAGCCGCTGGAACAGTAACCATTGACGATCAAGCGGGTGGCGTAAATGCAGCGGGCTTGGTGTTTGAGACCGATAATTATCACATCAACGGTCGACCGCTCAATCTGGTTCAAGGAGTTAATGGAACGGCGCCGTTTATACAGGTCGGTGCGGGAAGCGATCCGACCGTTAAGGCCACAATCGACACCGTTTTGCAAGGAAGCGCGGGCTTGACCAAAACAGGCGTTGGCACGCTGATTCTGACGAAGGATGCGACATATAGTGGTACAACAACGGTAACCGCTGGCACTCTTCAATTGGGCAATGGTGGCCACGAGGGCGCGGTGAATACGGATGTCGAGTTGAATGGTAGTCTGCTTGCTGACACTGCGCTCGTATTCAATCGTTCGGATGGGTTTCATTTCCAGCATTCGATCAGTGGCAACGGTGAAGTTATCCAGCGCGGCACCGGGACCACAGTTTTCGATGCAAGCAATAGCTTTTCTGGTGGTCTGACTGTCGAGATTGGGACGGCGCAAGCCGGCATCGCGGACACTGCGTTCGGCGCAGGCCGTGTGGCCGTGGAAAAAGGTGCCACGCTCGATCTTGCTGGATTCAACCAAACCATCGGTGGTCTCGTCGGCAATAAAGACGACAAGGGTGACGGTGATATCCAGCTCGGTAGCGGAATCCTGACACTCAATCAGGACTTCAGCACCAATTTTTCCGGTAAGATTTCTGGTACAGGCGGTCTCGTAAAAAACGAGAACGGTACGTTGACGCTGTCGGGTACAAACAACTATTCCGGTGTTACCACTGTCAATGGCGGCTCGCTGGTGCAAGGCGCGAAAGATGCCTTCAGCGGTACATCAGCCTATGCCGTGGCCAACGGAGCGACACTCGATCTAGGCGGTTTTGCCACCGGCATGCGGTCACTGGAAAACGGCGGTACTGTTGATTTCGGCGGTACTGGTGGTACTGCGCTTAACATTGCTGGCGATTATGCTGGTGGCGGCACGCTTGTCATGAGCACCGTGCTGGGTGCGGATAACTCCACCACGGACCAGATGAAAGTCGGCGGCAATACTTCCGGAACGACATCGGTTGTGGTCAAGAACCGGGGAGGGCTTGGTGCCGCGACGGTAAATGGTATCGAACTGATCGATATCGCGGGGAACTCGGGCGGCACATTCAATCTTCAAGGTGATTACACGACCAAGGATGGGCAGCAGGCAATACTCACCTCCTCGGCATATGCCTATACCTTGCAGAAGGGCGATGCGAGCGGTTCAAACACCAACGATTGGTATCTTGTCAGCCAGTACACCAGAAACGATCCGGATGGCCCTAATCCGCCGGCTTGTGATGATCCGAATGGTTGTCCTGAGAATCCGAGCAATCCAAGTGGACCATCCCGGTTTAGTCCCGCCGCTCCGGTATATACGTCTTATGCTGCCAGCATGCAGGCACTGAACCAACTGCCAACATTGCAGCAGCGCCGCGGGGATCGTTACCTTAACAAGTCAGGATCACTTCGCGGCTCCTCGGAGGCTGGCGAGACGGATGATCGGGCCATTTGGGCACGTATCGAAGGAGCGCATAACCGTCTGGAGCCGAATACGACTGCCGGGCATGTGCAGCAGGATATCAATACTGTCATCATGCAGGCTGGTGTCGATGGGCAGTTCTATGAGGATGAGAGCGGTCGGTTGATCGCAGGCATTACCGGTCAATACGGCAATGGTCGTGCCAGAACGGCGAGCAATTTCGACGATGTCAACGGTGGTGGCGAGCTGAACACCCAAGGCTGGGGTCTCGGTGGAACCATTACCTGGTATGGCAATGACGGTTTCTATGTCGATGGACAGGCGCAGGCCAACTGGTACAAAACCGACCTTCGCTTTGGCGGCGGCAACAACGGGCTGACGAACGACAATAATGGTTTCGGTTATGCGTTAAGCGTGGAATCTGGAAAGCGTTTCGATATCGATGAAAATTGGTCGCTGACGCCGCAGGCTCAGCTGATGTTCTCATCGGTCGATTTCGATACGTTCTCGGATAGCTACGGCGCGACTGTCAGCAATCGTGACGGCAACAGCCTCAACGGTCGTCTCGGGCTTGCCGCCAACTACGCCAATAGCTGGCAGGGAGCGGATAGCCGCATGGTCAATGCCAATGTGTATGGCATCGCCAACCTCTATCAGGAGTTCCTCGGTGGAACGAGCATCAACTATGGCGGCACCCGGATGAAAGCCGACCGGGACCGTACATGGGCGGGCATTGGTTTCGGTGGCACCTATGCCTGGGCGGATAATAAATACTCCGTCTATGGCGAAGGCACCGTGAACACTTCGCTCAACCACTTTGCTGACAGCTATGCCGTCAAAGGAAACGTAGGTTTCAAGGTGAACTGGTAGGATCAGCATAACAAGAAGAGCCCCAACAGGCTCTTCTTGTCGCTCCATCTCGATGCTGACGCTGGGCTTGTGGTTTACTTCTTTTGCCATCGGGCGAGGAATGACGTCAGGTCGCAATGCATCGGACGGACAGGGCGTTGTCGGGGAATCGGTTATTGCGAGACCTTAGCAAAGGTTGCTCGGAAGCATTTCCGGTAAATCGGAAGGACTTGCAGGGAAAATCGGACGAGACTGCTTCCCATTCATTTTGGATAGGCAAAACATACCCTAAGCAAAAAAGAAGCGCCGGTTTGATTGTATCAAATCGGCGCTTTCGTTTTCAGAGCAAGAATTCCGCTCGCTTTGAAGCCTCGGTAGGTTGTCGCGTTTCGACCGAGGGACTGATGGAGCGTTTTAATTCGGAGTGGACAACCTCTACCGAACTCACAGCTGGAGTTCGTTCAGTGAAAGTCGGATCGCTTTAGCCGGTTTAACTCGTTCTTTGGCGCCTATCTTATCCGAAACAGTTTCGGACATTTCCGTCCGCGCTCTCGAAGTCAGTCGCCATTCGTCAGGCGGGGCGCGACTTTCTCGATCTCGCCGATCAGCTCCAAAAGATTGCGGCTGATATGACCATGCAGGGAGGCTGCCACTTCCGGGTATTCTTCCAGAATGCGCCGGAAGATTGAGCGGCTGATGCGGATCACTTCGGTTTCCGCTTCGGCAACCGCGCCGGTCAGGCGTGATGTCTGGGCGATGAGAGCCATCTCACCAAGCATCGCACCGGGGCCAACGGGGCGGATCGATATCCGCCCCTCATCAGCGTCGTGAAACAGGGTAATGTTGCCGGAAACGACGATATAGGCACAGTCCGCGCTCTGGCCTTCACGAAAAAGCTCGCGGCCCGCGCGCAGCACAAGCCGCTCGGCGCCGAAGGCAAGGAGGCGCAACTGTTCCGGAGTGAATGACTCGAACAGGCCCACCGTGCCCAGAATGCGAATATCGTCGTCTAGCGCCATAGAGTGTCAATACACCTGCATCGGGCGCTGTCCATCACGGGACAAGCTTGTATCCCCCGCTTTCTGTGACGAGAAGCGTCGCGTTGGATGGGTCCTTCTCGATTTTCTGGCGCAGACGGTAGACATGGGTTTCAAGCGTATGGGTCGTCACGCCTGAATTATAGCCCCAGACCTCCTCCAGCAGCACATCGCGACCGATGACCTTGTCGCCAGCGCGATAGAGATATTTGATGATCGCCGCTTCCTTTTCGGTGAGGCGAATCTTTGCACCCTTCTCGTCGATCAGCAGCTTCTGACCCGGCTTGAACGTATAGGCGCCGACCGTGAAGGTCGCGTCTTCGCTCTGTTCATGCTGGCGCAATTGCGCGCGGATGCGGGCAAGCAAAACGGCAAATTTGAACGGCTTGGTGACATAGTCGTTCGCGCCGGATTCGAGACCGAGGATCGTGTCCGATTCGGTGTCATGTCCGGTCAGCATGATGATCGGGGACTTGAAGCCGCCTTTGCGCAGAAGCTTGACAGCCTCGCGGCCATCCATGTCCGGCAGACCCACATCCATGATCAGAAGATCGACGATGCCATTGCGGGCCGTCTGAATGCCCTTGGTGGCGTTGTCTTCCTGCAGAATCTGGAATTCTTCACACAGCTCAAGCTGCTCGACGAGGATGGAGCGGAGATCTTCGTCGTCATCCACAATCAGAATTGTACGGCCTGTCATGCCTGTCCTCGTTACTCTTTGATTTAAATATGGCTCTTCGTGTTTTATGACACTTAATGGCCAGAAGTTGAAGCGGCGAAACGCGAATCAGGCTTTCGCACGCCTCAGGGGCGAAGTGTAAACATATTTTGCCCGAAAACTGAAAATGGAGACGGCAGCGTGACCAGATACCAAGGAGGCCGTGGGGTCGGCATCATCAATGTTCGGGCCAAGCCGGGCCACAAAACGCGTGGGCTGCTTACTGCTGGCAATCTGGTGCTGGAATGCGCGCTTGGCAAGGGCGGCATCAGCGCTTTCAAGCGCGAGGGCGATGGTGCAACGCCTCTGGCCGCCATGCGTCTGCTTTATGGTTATTGTCGCGGTGACAAGGGCAACCTGCCATCGTCACGGCTGCCTCTGCGCCAGATCCGCCGTCTGGATGGCTGGTGCGATGCGCCGGGCGACCGCAACTATAACCGGCCGGTGCCGCTGCCTTACAGGGCCAGTCACGAGGATATGTGGCGCAAGGACGAGCTTTACGATGTTTGCATCGTCATGGACTGGAACATCCTGCCGCGCCGCCGCGGCTGCGGCAGCGCCATTTTCTTCCACCTGGCGAGGCCGGGCTATACACCGACGGAGGGCTGTATCGCATTGAAGCGCGCCGACATGGCGCGCCTCTTGCCGCATCTATCGGACAGAACGGTCATTCGCGTCCTGCGATAGTTCCGATTTTCAGTGCGCCGGTGCGGGCACGATTTTCACCTCGTTGCCCTGCACGTCGTAGAGCTTTCCGCCGAGGAAATAGTCGCCGTCGTGCAGCTCTGCGATGTGGTGATGACGGATAATGCGCTCGGTGCCTTCCGAAAACACCGACATTTGATCGGAATTACCGGTCTTGAACTCATTGAACAGCAGGTTCAGCACGATGGCCATCAGCGCAGCCGAGCTGATGCCCGAATGGAAGATGGTTTCAAACCAGTCGGGAAACTGATGGTAGAACTGCGGTGCAGCGATCGGGATCATGCCGAAACCGATGGAAGTGGCCACGATGATCAGATTGACGTTGTTCTGATAATCGACCCTCGACAGCGTGCGGATGCCGCTGGCCGCGACCGTGCCGAAAAGTACGATGCCCGCACCGCCCAGAACCGCTGGCGGAACACAGGCAATCACGCGCCCCATCACCGGCAGCAGGCCGAGCGTGACAAGAATGAGACCGCCGGTCGCGACGACAAAGCGGCTTTTCACGCCCGTCACCGCCACCAGTCCGACATTCTGCGCAAAGGCGCTCTGCGTGAACGAGCCGACGATTGGGGCAAAAATGCTCGACGCCATATCGGCGCGCAACCCGTTGCCGAGCCTGCGGGAATCGACCTTGGTGCCGATGATTTCGCCCACGGCCAGAATATCCGCCGAGGTTTCCACCAGGGTCACCAGAATGACAATGAACATGGAAATGGTCGCAGCGATGCTGAATACGGGCATGCCGAAATGAAAGATTTCTGGAAAAGCCATGATCGGGCCTTCGCTGACGCGCGAAAAATCCGTCATGCCGAGCGCCCAGGCGATCAGCGTGCCGCACACCATGGCGAGCAGGATTGACAGGCGGGAAATGGTGGCACTGCCGATCTTGCTCAGGATAAGCACGAGCGCCAGTGTCAGTCCGGCCAGACCGATATTGGACATGCTGCCGAAATCGGGCGCATTGCTGTTGCCGCCCATCGCCCAGCGGGCCGCAACGGGCATCAGCGTCAGGCCGATGGTTGTGATGACGATGCCAGTCACGAGCGGTGGAAAGAAGCGCGTTATGCGTGAGAAAATCGGCGTTATCAAAAAGCCGATAAAGGCCGCCGCCATGACGGAGCCAAGCACGACTTGCAGGCCTGCTTCACCGCTGCCGCTGGACGTGACAATGGCCACCATTGTGGCGACACCGGCAAAGGAAACGCCCTGCACGAGCGGCAGCTGGCATCCGAAAAAGGGAATGCCGATGGTTTGCAGCACGGTGGCAACACCGCCGGCAAACAATGAGGCAGTGATGAGCAGACCCACTTCACTGGGGCTCAATCCTGCGGCCTGACCGATAATCAGGGGAACCGCAACAATGCCGCCATACATAGTCAGCACATGCTGAAAACCATAGGCAAGGTTTGCTGCAACCGACAGTTTTTCATCTTCAGGGCGCGAAACTGCATCCGCCCCGGACAGGTGCGTATTCAATGCTACTCCCTCCCGGCAGACGGGTTTAGACCAGTCTGCCCTCTCCGTTCTCCCTGCGCAATCGTGTTGTGGCTGTCCGAGTTGTGCCGCACACAAAAATACGCATGTCTCCTCCAAGACAGTCGTCAGAGTATAGCGGCACCCGTCCGCATGACTGTGCGTGTTTTGCTTGAAATTGTTTTCGACGCGGGAAGGCTAATGTCGTGGTTGGGTTTAGCAACCTGTCATTTTCATCGCTTCTTGCAGAACCGTGAAAACAGCGGGGTCTGTCGATTGCGCCACGTTGAAGCGCAGATAGGCGCTTGCCGTGCGTGACGGGCTGAATACATCGCCGGGCGCCATAACGACACCCTTGTCCAGCGCGTGCCTTGCAATGGTGCCGGAATCCATGCCGTCGGGCAAGCGCGCCCAGAGAAACATGCCGCCTTGCGGTTCGGCCCAGAGTTCCAGCCCTGCGGCTTTCAGGCGTTTGGCGGTCAGCGTCATGGCATCGGCAAGCTTGGCGCGCATGCCTTCGATGTGGCGGCGATAGGTGCCATCGGTCAAAAGCGCATGGACGATTTGCGCCGAGATCGAATTGCCGCCGAAGGTGGTGGCGAGCTTCAGATCGGTCAGGCCGTCGATCCAGTCACTGCGCCCGGCAATATAGCCGACACGCGCCGCAGCCGAGAGCGTCTTGGAAAAACTGCCAATGTGCAGCACGCGCTCGAACCCGTCGAGTTCCGCCAGTAGTGGTGCTGGCGACGGATGAAAATCGCCGAAAATATTGTCCTCGACGAGAATAATGTCGTGCGCTTCCGCGAGCTTCAGAAGGCGATGCGCGGTTGCGGGCGACATGACGCCGCCGGTCGGATTTTGCAGGCCCGCATTGGAAATATAGAGTTTCGGGGCGTGTTCGGTGGCAGCCTTGGCGAAGGTTTCGAGGTCCGGGCCGCTATGGGTATAGGGCACGCCGACCAGCTTGACGCGGTGGGTCAGCAGCACGGCCTGAAAGTTGAAATAGCACGGATCGTCCACCAGCACGGTGTCGCCCGGCTGGAGCAGAAAGCGGCAGATGAGATCAATGGCCTGCGTGCCGGAATCGGTCAGCAATATCTCGCTGCCGGAAATATCCATGCCCTGTTCCGCCAACCGGTGCGCGAGATGGCTGCGCAACGGGCGGAAACCGAGCGGTTCGCCATAGGTGGCGAGATCGCTGCGCTCGTCGCGGGCAATGGCGCGCAGCGCACGGCGGATGCCCTCAAGCGGCAGCCATTCATCCGGCAGCCAGCCGCAGCCGGGCTTCAATGTCTTGCCTTCGGTTTCCAGCGATTGGCGCATGACCCAGAACGGGTCGATCTGCCGGTCCTTGTGCGGCGTGGTGGTGGCCAGCGAAAACGGCTGGCGCGCTCGCTCTGACACATAGAAGCCAGCACCACGGCGCGAGTGGATGATGCCTTCTGCCACCAGCCGGTCATAGGCTTCGACGACGGTGGATTTGGAGACGTCCATGGTTTCGGCTAGGCGGCGGATCGATGGCAGGCGGGCGCCGGGCGCAAGGCTCATGGCCGCAATGCGTCCGCGTATAATGGACATGACTTTTTCGACGAGCGAGGTTTTTTCAGCCATGCCATTTTCATCACCGCGCGCGCTATCGACGCCCGCATAGGCGGCTTCCACGGCTTCGAGGCTGCGCAACAGGCCCGTCGATATCATCTGTACTCTCTTTCGTATCAGTACAGTTTGCCAGAATTGTCCGGTAACTGTCTCTGATTATTTCGGCAAGTTCGCGGCATTGTCCGCGAAATTCATAGACGATTTTGCTGAAAGCTGAAAAGACACAATGAGCGAGAATGTTGGGAACAACGGTATTGGCAACAAGACCGCCGGTTGGATGAATGGGTTTCTGGGCGTGCTGATTTTCTCAGGCTCGCTGCCTGCGACACGTCTTGCGGTCATCGATATCGACCCGACATTCCTGACCCTGGCGCGCGCGTCGATTGCCGGGCTGTTGGGCATGGCGCTGCTGCTGGCATTTCGCGAACCGCTTCCGCGCAAGAGCGATGTCATTTCGCTGATCGTGGTGGCGCTGGGCGTGGTGGTCGGCTTTCCGCTGCTCACGGGTATTGCGCTCCAACATATGACCTCGGCGCACGCGATTGTCTTTATCGGCCTGCTGCCGCTTTCGACGGCAGTGTTCGCTGTGCTGCGCGGCGGCGAGCGGCCGCGTCCGCTGTTCTGGCTGTTTTCGATCGTGGGTGGGGCTATTGTCGCGTCCTATGCTTACGGGCAGGGCAGCCAGTCCACGCTGCTCGGCGACGTGCTGATGCTGGGTGCCATCATTGTCTGCGGGCTTGGCTATGCGGAGGGGGCCAGCCTGTCGCGCAGGCTCGGCGGCTGGCAGGTCATTTGCTGGGCGCTGGTCTTCTCGCTGCCGATCATGCTGCCGCTGACCATTCTCATGCGTCCTGAAACATGGACAGGCATTGGCGCGATGGCATGGGGCGGGCTGGTCTATGTGTCGCTGTTTTCGATGCTGATCGGGTTTTTCTTCTGGTATCGCGGGCTGGCGCAGGGCGGGGCTGCGACGGTCGGACAGCTTCAGCTTCTGCAACCGTTTTTCGGTCTCATGCTGGCGGCAGGCATTGCGGGAGAGCCCGTCAGCATGGGCATGGTCGCGACAGCGGGCATCGTCGTGCTGTGCGTTGCGGGAGCGAAACGCTTCGCTTAAGCGGGTCTAAATGAATGCCCAGACGGTCGTGCGCTTGACTTCGGAATCTTCCAGCGCACGCGTCACGGGCACCGTATAGACCGCAAGCTGCTCCAGCCGATCCTTGGGCAAATAGGCGCGGCCCGGATCCCCAACGATGATTTGAGCGCCGCGTTTCGCCAATTTTGCGAACCATGGAATAAGCCGGTCGGCCAGCGGCTTTTCATAGAAGACATCGCCCGCCAGAACCACATCCCAGCCGTGATCGGCGCCGATGAGATCGTCAAGGCTGGCCGTCACTGCAACGCCATTGGCCTTGGCGTTGATATCAATTGCGGGAAGCGCGAAGGGATCAATATCCGAAGCGACGACGCTTTTCGCGCCCGCTTTCATGGCCGCGATGGCGACAAGACCGGAGCCGGATGCAAAATCCAGCACAGTCTTGCTACGCACGGCTTCCGGATGGTCGAGAATATAGCGCGCCACGCCCTGACCGCCCGCCCAGGCAAAGGCCCAGAAGGGCGGCGGCAGGCCGATTGTGGCCAGTTCTTCCTCTGTCTTGTGCCAGAGGTCGTGCGCTTCGTCAGCCAGATGCAGGCGGATTTCCGGCACATGCGGCGGTGCTTGCAGGCCGGTATTGGCCAGAATGAAGCTGCGCGTGCTGGTTTCCGCCGGATCGAGCATCAGATATCTTTGGCGTCGAGGCCGCCCATGCGGCAAACCTCAATCCATTCATCTTCCGTCACGGGCTGAACGGACAAGCGCATGGAGGTGACAAGCGCCATATTCTCAAGCTTCGGGTTCGCCTTGACATCCTTCAGGGTGACCGGCTTCGGCACATCGCGAACAGCCTTGATGTCCACGCAATCCCAGCGCGGGTCGTCGGTGGTGCTGTCAGGGTGCGAAAGCGCGCAAACCTCGACAATACCGACCACTTCCAGCCCTTCATTGGAATGGTAGAAAAAGCCTTTGTCACCGAGTTTCATGGCGCGCATGTTGTTGCGCGCCAGATAATTGCGCACGCCATCCCATTGCTCGCCTTTTTCACCACGGGCCTTTTGCATTTCCCATGACCATTTGAACGGTTCGGATTTGAACAGCCAGTAAGCCATTGTGCGTTCCTCGGTAAGCGACTCAGGCGTTGGCGGGATTTTTGAACGACCAGTTCCACGGGCGCACGGTCACGTCCTGAAACAGACCAGCCTTCGCATAGGGATCGTTGGCGCCGATGGCTGCTGCTGCCGCCTTGTCTTCGGCTTCGACAACGAGAAGGCTGCCATTTGGCTTGCCATCTTCGCCAAGGAAAGGACCGGCAAACTTCAGCACATCGCCAAGGCTCGTAAGGTATTCGAGATGCGTCGGGCGCGTGTCGAGGCGCACCTGCAGATGGTCGGGCTTGTCGTTGCAAAGAAGTGCAAAAAGCATCGTCTGGTCCTCTAGTCTTCGGTCTTGAGTGGTCGGTTGATAAGGTTGATCACAGCCTCGTCGATGGTGATCTTTCCGCTGAGCAAAGCGCCAACCGCATCGATGATGGGCGCGGAAATGCCGTGCTTGTCGCACAGTTCCGCAGCAATCGGCGCGGTCGCGACACCTTCGGCCAGAGGCCGGTTGGTCAGGTCTTCGCCGCGACCAAGCGCGAGGCCGTAGGAATAATTGCGCGATTGCGAGGATGAGCATGTCAGCATCAGATCGCCGAGGCCGGAAAGCCCCATAATGGTTTCCGGCTTTGCGCCCATGGCCTGACCGATACGGCGCAGTTCGGCAAAGCCGCGCGTCACAAGGGCTGCCTGCGCGCTCGCACCATAACCGCGCCCGACAGCGGCACCCGCCGCAATCGCCAGAACGTTTTTCAACGCACCTCCGATCTCGACACCTTTGAGATCGGTAGTCGAATAACAGCGGAAAGCAGGACCTGAAAGAAGTGCAGCCAGCTGGTCAGCGGTGTCGGCATCCTCGCAGGCAACCGTTACTGCCGTTGGCAGGCCACGCGCAACATCGGTGGCAAAGCTTGGGCCGGATAGGGCGGCGATGCGGTGGTTCGGCAAAACTTCCGCCACCACTTCCGACATCAGGCGTCCGGTGCCGCGCTCGATGCCCTTTGCGCACAAAACGACGGGCGCGGATTGCGGGATGAGGCTGTTCAGTTCGGAAAGGCCTGCGCGCATGGCCTGTGCCGGGATCACGGCCAGAACGGCGTCAGCACCGGTTACAACGTCCGAAGCGCTGGCGCTGGCGTGGATACCAGCGGGCAGTTCGATGTCACCCAGATAGCGCGGATTGCGCCGATCATTGTTGATGGCTGCGACAGTTTCCGCATCGCGGGCAAAGAGCCATGCTTCGTGGCCACTGGTCGCTGCCATGGCGGCAAGCGCCGTGCCCCATGCGCCGCCACCGAGAACGGCGATCTTCGTGCGAGCACTCATGCCTTGGCTCCACGCCGTCCCGTGCCGATCAGCGGCGCGGATTTTTCATCGAGCGGCCAGCGCGAGCGCGGCGCGATGGCAAGCGAATCCGGAGACTTGGTCGCGGCATGTTCTGCCCCGGCCCAGGCGATCATGGCTGCATTGTCGGTGCAGAGATTGAGCGGCGGCGCGATGAAGCTGAAGCCGTGTTTGGCGCAAAGCTGTTCCAGCGACGCCCGCAGGGTCTTGTTGGCGGCGACGCCGCCCGCAACCACCAGCGAAGGCGTTGCACAGTCGGGAAACTCTGTCTTGAACCGTTCAAGCGAACGCCCGACCCGGTCTGACAGCGTGTCCGCCACGGCTGCCTGAAACGAGGCGCAAATATCCGCAACATCCTGATCGCTAAGCGGCACCAGTTCGCTTGCTGTCTGGCGCACGGCGGTCTTGAGGCCCGAGAAGGAAAAATCGAGCCGCGCTTCGCCTTTCAGCGGGCGGGGCAGGGCAAAGCGTTTCGGATCCCCCTGAAGCGCCATGCGCTCAACCGCCGGGCCGCCGGGATAAGGCAGGCCCAGAAGCTTTGCCGTCTTGTCGAAGGCTTCGCCCAGCGCGTCGTCTATCGTGGTACCGAGACGCTCATAATCATTGAGCCCGCGCACCAGCACCATCTGCGTGTGACCGCCGGAAACCAGCAGCAGCAGATAGGGAAATTCGAGCTTGTCGGTCAGCCGCGCCGTCAAAGCGTGGCCTTCCAGATGGTTCACAGCATAGAACGGCTTTTGCGCGGCCATAGCGAGCGCCTTTGCCGTCATCAGGCCGACGATCAGCCCGCCGATGAGGCCGGGACCGGCAGTGGCCGCCACGGCATCCACCTCGTCGAGTTGCATATCCGCATCCTGCAAGGCGCGCGCGACCAGCCGATCCAGCGCCTCGACATGGGCGCGCGCGGCAATTTCCGGCACGACGCCGCCATAAGGCTCATGTTCGGCGATCTGGCTCAGAACCACATTGGACAAAATACGGCCTTCGCCCTTATCGTTGCGTTCAACGATAGCGGCGGCTGTTTCGTCGCAACTGGTTTCTATTCCAAGAATGCGCATTTGCGGTTAGACCCTGCCAGTCTCATATTTCTGATACGTCAAGCAACCCGGTACCATGGACGACGCGATATGCAAACAGCATCCTTGAAGATTGGCCCATTGAAGATTGGTACGCGCGGTAGCAAGCTGGCTTTGGCGCAGGCGCACGAGACGCGTCGCCGCCTGATGCAAGCGCATGGTCTGTCGGAAGACGCGATTGAAATCCTGCCCATGTCCACGGCGGGCGACCGCATTCAGGATCGCCCTTTGTCGGAAGTCGGCGGCAAGGGGCTTTTCACCGAGGAAATCGAACAGGCGCTGAAGGATGGCACAATCGATATTGCCGTCCATTCGACCAAGGATATGCCGACCGTTCTGCCCGAGGGGCTGCATCTTTCCGTCTTTCTTGAGCGCGAGGACCCGCGCGATGCTTTCATCGGCCGCACCGCCGGGCGATTCATGGATTTGCCGCAGGGGGCAATCGTCGGTTCGTCGTCGCTGCGCCGTCAGGCGTTGATCCGGCGTTTGCGCCCGGACATTCAGGTGGTGATGTATCGCGGCAATGTCGATACCCGTCTGCGAAAACTTGAAGCGGGCGAAGTGGACGGCACCTTTCTGGCTTGCGCCGGGCTCCGGCGTCTCGGTCTCGATGCGGCGATCACCGAACTGGTCGATCCGCTTGCCTTCCCACCGGCACCGGGACAAGGCGCCATTGGCATTGAAAGCCGCATCGGCGATACGCGCATCGATGCGCTGCTGGCACCGCTGGCGCATCGCGATACGCAAGTGGCGCTTGCCTGCGAACGCGCATTTCTGGGTGCGCTTGACGGCTCCTGCCGCACGCCGATTGCCGGTCTGGCGACGGTGGACGGCGACAACGTGCATTTCCACGGCATGATCCTGACGCCGGATGGCGCGCAAGCGCATGACGTGACGCTGGACGGCACGGCAGCGAACGCGGCTGCAATCGGCGTCGAAGCCGCCAGAACTGTACGTGCGGCTGCGGGTCCGCATTTCTTCACGGATTGGGACTGACATTGAACGGGCCGGGCGAAGCGAAAGCAGGCAGACGGGTTCTGGTCACACGACCGGAACCGGCAGCCTCGCAGACGGCATCCCGGCTTTTGCAAGCGGGTTTCGAGCCGGTGTTGTTGCCGCTCAGCCGCACGGTTTCGCTGGCGTTCTCGATACCGGGCATTCCGTTTGCAGCGCTGACAGTGACAAGCGCCAATGCTTTCCGCCATGTCGAGCGCGCCGTTCTGCCGTTACATCTGCCGCTTTTCGCGGTCGGTGAAGGCACGGCGCAGGCCGCGCGTGAGGCCGGTTTCGGCCAGGTGATCGAAGGCGGTGGCGATGCCGTCCGGCTTGCCGAAACGATGCGTCAGGCTCTGCCTGCGGGTGCGCGGGTTCTTTATCTCGCCGGGCGCGTGCGTCAGCCGGTCTTTGAAGAGCGCGTGGCGGCAGCCGGTCTCGATATGACGGTGTGTGATGTCTATGATATCGAAACCATCGACTATTCCCGCAGCGAACTTGAGCGCCTGTTGGGCCCCCAGCGGCTTGCGGCGGTGATGCTTTATTCCGGCGTTGCTGCGGAAGCATTCGTGGCGGCGATGGACAGGATCGACCCGCCTTTTAACGATAAGACCCGTTTTTTGTGCATATCGACGCGCGTGGCCGAAAAACTGCCATCGAACTGGCAGAGACATGCGCTGGTGGCGGAACAGCCGGATGAGACAGGACTTTTCCGACTGTTTCCCAAACTTTGACTCTTTTAGACGCAACCTTCCTGCGACAGAAGATTTTATCTGTTAGAGTCACACCGAGTTACCGGCAGGCAATCGACGATTACGAGAGGACCCATGGCGAAATCCGGCACCCCGCGACATTCCAAACCGGCCCGCAATCCCGTGACGATCAATCTCGATCCGTCTGATGTAAAGCGTGTCGACGAACAAGCGGGAGCCAGGACGACACCGCCCGCCGAACCGGTCGGGAACTTTGCTCAGGCAACGACCGCCAAGCCCGCTGAAACGAAAGCCGAGCCGAAACCGGCTGCAAATGCCGCAAGGCCGCCCTTCACCGCTGGCGTAAAACCGGAAACGGAAAAGCCGGGCACGAGTTCGGGCACATCTTCAACCGTGCCGCCCGTCGGCAACTCCAGCCCGAAGCAAAGCACCGGCGCGTCGCATCTTCTGGCGGGTATTGCCGGTGGCGTCATCGCGCTTGGTGGCATGTTTGCGCTGCAATGGGGCAATGTCATTCCGTCGCCCGGCGCGCGCGTGACCGCCGAGCAACTGGCCGCGATGGAGCAGCAGATCTCAGAACTGCGCACCAACCCGACGCCCGCACCGCTCGACGCTGCGAGCCGCACGCAATTTGCCGATTTGCAGAAGAATGTTCAGGCCGCCGAAATCAAGGCTGAAGCGGTCGCAGGCACGCTGACGCAATTGCAGCAGCAGGTCGAGACATTGCCGCAGGGGAGTGCAGGCGCTGCTTCGGGTGACATTGAAGCGCTGACCGGGCGCCTCGACGCGCTGGAATCGAAATTGTCGGCGGCCCAGAATCAGGCGGATCAGGCTGCAGCCGGTGTTTCCGGTAATACCGGCACGATTTCTTCGCTGGAATCGAAGCTGACCTCCTTGCAGGCAACGGTCGGCGAAGCCGCCCGCCAGCCGGATGCAACAGCGCTGATTGCCGCCAATGCGCTGAAAACGGCCATCGATCGCGGCGGTTCGTTCAAATCCGAGCTTGAAACCTATGCGTCGCTGGCGCCACAGGATAGTTCGGTCGAGGGCCTCAAGGCCTTTGCCAATACGGGCGTGCCGACCGTGGCGGACCTCAATGCCTGGTTTGGTCCCGTCGCCAATCGTATTGTCGCCACCGAAAACAAGCTGCCCGCCGATGCGGGCGTTTGGGATCAACTCGTTGCCAGCGCCAAGGGGCTGGTGAGTGTTCGGCCCGTCGCAGGCAATGTGGAAGGCGAAGGTGTCGGACCCACGACCGCACGTATGGAAGCAGCGCTTCATGCAGGCGATCTGGAGCGCGCCATCGGTGAATGGGAAAAACTCCCTGCCGATGCGAAAGCGGTGTCCGGAGAATTTGCGAACCAGATGAAAGTGCGGCGCGACGCCGACGCGCTGATCCAGCGTCTGGTTGCTGACAGCCTCAAGCCGAAAGCACCGGCAGAAGCGGGTGCCGCGGCACCGGCGGGCAATTAAGGGGGCGGGCCGATGCTGCGTGTTTTATTCTATCTGCTGATCGTTGTGGCCCTTGGTTTCGGCTTTGCCTGGCTGGCTGACCGTCCGGGCGAGCTGGATGTTGTTTTTGCAGGCAACCATTATAATGTGCCGCTGATTACGGCAGTCGCCGGTATTGTGGCTATCGTGGCGGCGATCCTGCTTTTGTGGTGGCTGGTGAAAAGCATCATCCAGTCGCCCTACACGCTGCGCCGCCATTTTCGCGCCCGCAAGCGCGACCGTGGATATCAGTCGCTTTCGACTGGTCTGATCGCTGCCGGTGCGGGCGATGCGGAAGCTGCGCGCCGCATGACCAAGCAGGCGGGCAAGCTGCTGAATTCCGATCAGGAGCCGCTCATCAAACTTCTGGAAGCGCAGACGGCGATGCTTGAAGGTCGCACGGACGATGCCCGCAAGGGCTTCGAGGCGATGTTGGAAGACCCCGAAACCAAGCTTTTGGGCCTACGCGGGCTTTATATCGAAGCGCAGCGCGTCGGCGCAATCGAGGCGTCCCGTCATTATGCTTCGGAAGCTGCCAAGCAGGCGCCGCAGCTCGAATGGGCGTCATCGGCAATGATGGGCCAATTCTGCGCCGACGGCGATTGGGATGGCGCATTGAAACTGGTCGAGGCGCGCAAACAGGCGCTGGCGCACAGCAAGGATACGGTGAAGAAGGAACGCGCAGCGTTGTTGACCGCCAAGGCCATGGCAACGCTGAATGTCGATCACGCTCATGCCAAGACTATTGCGCTGGAGGCAAACAAGCTTGCGCCCGATCTGGTGCCTGCCGCTGTCGTGGCTGCGCAGGCGCTGTTCACCGATGGCGATGTGCGCAAGGGTTCCAGGATTCTGGAGGCGGCATGGAAGCGTTCCCCGCATCCCGATATCGCTTCCGCTTATGTCTATGCCCGCGCAGGCGACACGGCGCAGGATCGTCTGAAACGCGCGCGGCATCTGGTGTCGCTGCGTTCCAACACTGCGGAAGGCAGTCTCGTTCTGGCGCGCGCGGCCTATGAGGCTGGAGATTTCAAGGCAGCCCGCGACAATGCCGAACAGGTGTTGCGGGCACGCCCGACCGAAAGCGCCTATCTGCTGCTGGCCGATATCGAGGAAGCCGAAACCGGCGATCAGGGCAAGGTGCGTCAGTGGCTCGCGAGAGCGCTCAAGGCGCCACGCGATCCGGCCTGGACTGCCGATGGTTATGTTTCCGAGCGCTGGTCGCCAGTTTCGCCGGTTACCGGCAGGCTGAACAGCTTTGAATGGAAAGTCCCGGTTGTCGAACTTGCGCCGGTTGTTGAGGCCGAAGAGCCGGAAATCAAAGGGCCTGTCCCGGATGTTAAACCGGCAGTGCCCGTGGTGGTGACGCCGCCGCTTCGCGACGCACCTCCGAAAGCTGCGCCGCAGCTTGATGTGGTGGAGGCCGAAGTGGTTGTGCCCGCCGCCGAGCCCGTGAAAGACGATCCGCCTGCGCCAGTTCTGAAGCGCGATGAAACTCCGCAACCGCCGCTTGATGGAACCTCGTTCGATGACGTCGAAGACGGAGAGGACAAGCGCGGTCATTTCGTGGTCGATGATCCGGGTGTGGATCAAAACAGCACACCGCGCAAGGTGCAGGGTGGTTTACGGCTGTTCTAAGCCAGTTCCACTTGAATAAAGCGTTGCTTAAAAACAACGCTGGCGACGTCATCTGCGTCGAACCGTCTTTCATGACGGTTTGTCGCGTTGCCTGCCGTATTTCCCCCGTTAGGTTCGCAAATATGCAGGTCGGCGTTTCCCTGGTGAGGCGCTTGAGCGTTAATGTGTCTCGCGAGGGTGAATGTTCGATCGTCTGTTGGAATTTTTGAAAGAACTGCCCGGCAACGGTTTTCGTGACCGCACGGGAAATATTTCCAACGATGATCCGAAACTTGCCGCCGCTGCCCTTTTGTTTCACATCATGGATGTCGACGGAGAAACACGCGAGAGCGAGCGCAAGAAGCTCGCCGCGATGCTGTCGCTGAAATATAATCTCAAGGGCGATGCGCTGAAGAAGCTCATCAAGGCCGCCGAGGCTGCCGATAGCGAAGCGATCGATTTTTCAAGCTTTACATCCGTTCTCAAGCGTCAGCTGGACTATAATGCGCGGCTCGATTTCGTGGGTCTGATGTGGGAAATGGTCTATGCCGATGGCGATGTCAGCGAAGTGGAAGCGGACGTGACATGGCGCATCGCCGAGCTTATCGGCATCCGCGAGGATGACCGCAATGCCCTACAGGCGCGGGTACAGATAGAAAAGGCGAGCCGTAGCTCGCCCTTTTGATCATCAAGTCCGGCCTTGCAGATGGCGGGCCTTGCGCAATTGCGGGAACATGGCTGCCCAGATCATCGCGACGGCGATGGAGCCGACGCCGCCAATCACCACTGCCGGAACCGCACCCAGAGCCGCCGCCATCAGACCTGCGCGGAATTCGCCCAATTCGTTCGACGCGCCGACGAAAACCATATTCACGGCATTGACGCGTCCGCGCACATGATCCGGCGTCCAGAGTTGCATCAGCGTTTCACGGATGTAGACGCTGATCATATCGGCAGCACCGGCCAGCGCCAGTGCGACGACGGAAAGCCACGTCAGCGTTGAAACGCCAAAGATGATGTTGAACAGGCCGAAAAGCCCAACGAAGACGAACATCACCCGGCCTGCATGGTCGCGGATCGGATGACCGGCCAGCCAGATCGCGGTCAACACCGCGCCAATGCCGGGTGCGGAACGCAACAGGCCAAGCCCCCACGGACCAAGATCGAGAATATCGCGCGCATAGATCGGGAGCAGCGCCACCGTGCCGCCGAGCAGCACCGCAAAAAGGTCGAGCGAGATCGCGCCCAGCACGATCTTTTCCTTCCAGATATAGCGGAAGCCGGCGAGCATGCTCGACAGGGAACGCTGTTCTGCAAGCGTATGCTGCTTCGGCTTTGGTATCGAGAAGGTGAGGACCGCAGCCGCGATCAGAAAGACCGTGGCAATGCTGTAGGCTGCGACCGGCGAGATGCCGTAGAGCAGGCCGCCCGCGACGGGGCCAACGATGGTTGCGACCTGCCAGGCCGACGAATTCCAGGATACGGCATTGGCAAAATCCTCGGTCGGAACAAGGTTCACCACCAGCGATGCCGAGGATGGCCCGAGGAAGGCGCGGGCGATGCCGAATAGCAGGAGGCTCGCAAATACGGTCGCTGGCTCGAATAGCCCCGCAAGCGTCAGTGAGAGCAGCAGTCCTGTGACGACAGCTTCCAGAACCAGCGACAGGCCCATGATCAAGCGCCTGCCGAAACGGTCAGCCGTGGCCCCGGTTACGAGAACGAGCAGCAATGCAGGCAGAAACTGCATCAGCCCCACCATGCCCAGATTGAAGGCATCGCGGGTCTGGTCATAGATTTGCCAGCCGACCGAAACGCTGACGATCTGCACCGCAAAGGCGCTCAGAAAGCGTGCGCCCCAGTATTTTTTAAAAGATGAGTGGCGAAAAGCTGCGTAACGATCAGCAGAAGAAGCATCGGTTGAGGGAGACATTGCTCAAAACATCGCGAGGAAAGATAGGGGTTACTTACAGCATCCTTCCCATGATCGGAATCACTTTTTGGTGGCAATTGTGTCGGCAATTCCCGAAGCGGAAAGGACTTCAAGAAAAAGGGCGAAAAAAAAGGCCGACATGACGTCGGCCTAGTCGATCCGGGAGGGCGGATCAATCCTTGCCAAGCAGGCCTTTCCAGATGATCGCGCCGAGCGCTGCACCGATCAGCGGAGCAACCCAGAACAGCCAGAGCTGGCTGAGTGCAGCCGTTTCAGCGAAGAGCGCAACGCCGGTGGAGCGAGCCGGGTTAACCGACGTATTGGTCACCGGGATCGAGATCAGGTGGATCAGCGTCAGGCCGAGACCGATCGCGATGGGGGCAAAGCCAGCCGGTGCGATCGACGATGTCGAACCCAGAATGATGATGATGAAGAACGCCGTCAGGACGATTTCGATCAGCAGGGCCGAGGTCAGGCTATAGCCGCCCGGCGACAATTCGCCATAACCGTTGGAGGCGAAGCCGCCCGCCGTGAAACCGCTTTTCCCCGAAGCGATCAGATAGAGCACTGCCGCTGCGACAATGGCACCCAGAACCTGTGCGATCCAGTAGGGGATAAGATCCTTTGCCGGAAGCCTGCCGCCGATCACGAGACCGAGCGAAACAGCCGGATTGAAGTGGCCACCAGAAATGCCGCCCACAGCAAAAGCCATGGTCAGGACGGTGAGACCAAAAGCAAAGGCGACGCCCAGGAAGCCGATGCCAAGTTCAGGAAAAGCCGCAGCGAGCACCGCGCTGCCGCAGCCGCCGAAAACCAGCCAGAAAGTTCCGAAAAACTCAGCCGATAGTTTATTCAACATGGAAATCCCCAAGGTTGGTGTAGTGAAACTGGCCGAATGCGAATCAGATATCCAAAACTATATCCCTGTCATATTCTTCCGGCAATATTGTTGAAAACAAAGAATGGCGTCTATGCTTTGCTTCGTAGAACTATTTTAAAAGTAAATATCGAAAATTACCCCAATTATATTGTTGTTATTCGATAATATGATTGATAAGCACTTGAATTGATTAATGTAAATCATGTGCCCTACGGCTGAAGCGAAGGGCGAGCAGCAATGGCGCCCCGGAGGGCGTTGTCACCGGTCGTCGGCTGAATGACGCAATTGCGGGGTTGCTTGACCGCTGACTTCCATAGCCGGGTTATTGCGAAGGGGGCTGCATGCGCGTTATAAGCGAAGAGTAGGCACGGGGCAGGCCCGTAACCGAAGAACAGCCATTTTCAAAGGCTGTCGTAGAGCAGACAGGGAGTTTGCGGTTTGAACATGCATCCTAAGACCAGAGGATCGAGAATCTTTTGGGGTATCGCCATGGCGGTGCCGCTGGTTTCCGCTCTTTCCGGCTGCACGGCGACCGCATGGACGGAAAAGGTCAAGATCGACACCACGCCGCTACCGACCGAATGCGCGGGATGGCAGAAGATCGATCTCAAGCAGCGCACCACAATGGTTCTGCTGCGTCAGGATCCCAAGCTTATTGTCGAGATCGATTCTCACAATCTGAAGGGACGTAATCTCGGCTGCTGGCAGTAAGCGATCCAGCTTTTGAAACACGCGTCGGGGCTCAAGCCGGACGCGCCATCCTGATATCGACCTTCTCGATTGTGCCGCGCAGGGCGGGCAGCATCGTCTCGAAACGGATGTTTCTGCCGGGTTCGATGCTTGTGCGCACCGGTTCCAGCAGGCGTTCACGCTTTTGTCCGTCACGATAGGTGATGCTGACGATCAGAGCCGGTGGCGGCTGCGTTTCGTGGCTGTCATTCCTGATGCTGGCGCCCACATTCAGCACATTGCCTTCGGCGCGCTCTGCGATATTGCTGGTGATGTCGGTCACTTTCAACGCGGAAACGAGCGGCAGTGATGGCAATACGCTGGCGACGGCGTCCGACGACTTGCCTGTCATGATCGTATAGCCGCCCGCCATCCAGAAGGCGGTCGTGGCGCAAAAGGCCACCAGAACCCAATAGGCAACACTGGGGCCGCTCGCGGTTTCCGTCGCAATCGCCGGGCGTTGCTGTTTGCGGAAAAGGCTGAACCCCGGCAGCACATGCGGCGTGGCTGGCTTTCGACGTTCCGGCAGCACAGTTTCGAATTCGGCGTCCTCGACTTCGACAGCGGGCGCGTGACGCCAACCGGCAGACGTCGAGGCACGCTTATGGGCGCGCGCATGGTCTGCGGCGGGGGATCGCTTCGCCATCATGAAGTCATCTTCCTTTGCGTTTGCTCACTCATTCCAGCCCCATAGGCTGCCGCAAAATGGTTAATGCTTCGCTCGCGAATATTTTAACGGCCGAAACGGGTCCGATTTAACGCAAGATTAACCATAGAGGGTAAAGGTCGAACGGGTATTGATGCGCGACGCGTGAAGGCTTCGCGCGCGCGAAGAACAAAGAGAAACTGACCGGTGATACGTTTCGAGAATGTCGGGCTGAGATATGGAATGGGACCTGAAATCCTGAAGGATGTCAGTTTCCACATACCGCCGCGTTCATTCCAGTTTCTGACCGGCCCTTCGGGTGCCGGGAAGACGTCGCTCATGCGGCTGCTTTTCATGGCGCTGAAGCCGACACGCGGATTGATCAACGTGTTCGGCAACGACGTGGCGCGTCTCGACCATAAGCAGGTGCCGCTGCTGCGCCGCCGTATCGGCATTGTGTTTCAGGATTTCCGTCTGCTCGACCACATGACCACTTATGAGAATGTGGCGCTTCCGTTGCGGGTGCGCGGCAAGGAAGAAGCCACCTATCGGCATGAGGTGGAGGAACTTTTGCACTGGGTTGGCCTTGGTGACCGGATGGGCGTTCTCCCGCCGGTCCTGTCCGGTGGTGAAAAGCAGCGCGCCGCGATTGCGCGCGCGCTGATCGACCAGCCGGAACTGCTGTTGGCTGATGAGCCGACCGGCAATGTCGATCCGCCGCTCGCCAAGCGCCTGCTGCGCCTGTTCACGGAGCTTAATCGCTCGGGCACCGCTGTCATCATCGCGACGCACGACCTTTCCCTGATGGATCAGGTCAATGCGCGCCGCATGATTCTGGAACATGGGCGGCTCGATATCTATGAATAAGCCCCGCAGTGGTCGCCTAAACGGCTGGCAGAAAATTCTGGATGACCTCAAGGTTCGTTTCGAAGACCTGAAGGACATGGTTCTGGTGCGGGTCGGCAAACGCCGACAGCGCAAGGGGCCAAGCCCCATCGTGCCCGATGGCAGCGTCACCGGCACGGCTTTGGTGACCGTTATCGCGATCATGACCTTTCTCGCCTGCCTGACCATGGGCGGCGTTTCGCTGGTCCGCGCATCGGCTGCCGCCTGGCAGAGCCAGATTGCGCGCGAGGCGACCATCCAGATCCGTCCGGTCGAAGGGCAGGATATTGAAAAGGCCTTGCAACAGGCGAGCGATATCGCGCGCGGCTTTGCAGGCGTGAAGGCGACGAACATCATCGACAAGGATGCTACGGCGCGTCTGCTGGAACCCTGGCTTGGCAGCGGGCTCAACATTGACGAACTGCCGGTGCCGCGCCTTGTCGTGGTGACCATTGACGAAAGCGCGCCGCCAGATTTCGGCACCATGCGCGCGGAACTGACCCGCGCCATACCGGCAGCCAGTTTCGACGATCACCGGACTTGGGTGGACCGGCTGGTGTCGATGGCGCGAACCACGGTTCTGGTCGGCACGGCAGTTCTTTCGCTGGTGATCGCAGCCACCATTCTCACCGTCATTTTCGCCACGCGCGGCGCAATGTCCGGCAATAGCCACATCATCGAGGTTCTGCATTTCATCGGGGCGGAATCGAAATTCGTGGCGCGTGAATTCGAGTGGCATTTCTTCCGCACCGCGCTGAAAGGCGCGCTGTTCGGCGGTGCCGCCGCCATGCTGGTTTTCCTGATCTTTTCGTGGTGGGCTTCCCGCCATATGGCGACGCCGGAAGGCGATCAGGCCGCGGCGATGTTCGGGAACTTCGCCATCGGTCGCAGCGGCTATCTCGGCGCCGCCGCCATCATCATACTGGTCAGTGTCCTGACCATGCTGACCAGTCGCCTGACGGTTATTCGCCAGCTCGCAACCATGGATGGTCCGGGAGTGCGCTCCGAATGACAATCTTTTGGCCCAATACGCTCCGCCGCTCGCAAATTCCTGGTAGTTTTCCGAGTTATCGCCGCAATGCTGCGTATGATAGCCAGAGGAACAACGGGCGAATCGCGCACGCATTGGGCGGCGGATACCGGGCGAGTAACGATGCGGTGGCAAAGGGACAAACAGCGGAAGAGATGCGAGCGGGCGCCGTGGTCTGGCGACGCAGCCCCCCTGTTGTTGCCCCTTCATCCTTGCTGCTTGCGCCAGCCAGATTCCTGTGGTCTGTCATGATGCGCATGCTGAGACGTTTCCAACCCATTTCCATCGTACTTTTTGGCCTGCTTCTGGCTTTTCTCGTTGGCTTTGTCGCCTTCGGTGAGAAGGTGACGAGCATGACGCCGCCGGTGATCGATGAACCCGCCGACGCCATTGTGGTCCTGACCGGCGGTCAGTCCCGCATTCAGGCGGCGGTCGATCTGTTGCAGGAAAAACGCGGCAAGCGTCTGCTGATCAGCGGCGTGCATCCTTCCACGAATGAAAAATCGATACAGCGCGCCACCCATGCCGATCCGAGCCTGTTCGACTGCTGTGTCGATCTCGACCGTTCGGCACGCAACACCATCGGCAATGCCGAGGAAAGCGAACACTGGATTCGCAACAACGGTTATAACCGGGTGATCGTCGTGACGAACAATTACCATATGCCGCGCAGCATTCTGGAAATGTCCTACCGGATGAAGGACGTGGAATTCGTGCCCTATCCGGTGGTGAACACCGAGGGGCGCGGGCAAAGCTGGGTTGCCGAGGGTGACACGCTGCGCGTATTGTTCGTGGAATATGTCAAATATCTGGGCGCGGTCGTGCGCGTCGGTACGTCGGAGATTTTCGGCTTCGACATCCTGAACGGCGTCGCCGGTCAGAAAATCAATCGGTAACAAACAGCAAATTCCTGACAATCGGTCACTGTTTTCTGTATGGAAAACGGGGCAGTTCCTGATATACGAGTGCCCGAGATTTCGGAAAGCGAAGGTCTGACAGTTTTTCGAGATTGTGTCTCTCTCTACGGGACGTGCTCTAGCCGGGACATTCGCCGACACGATGCTTCTCTATCTGCGTTCAATCCTCTTCAATGCGGCGTTTTACATCTGCACGCTGGTTCAGATGATCGTCTATACGCCGTTCTATTTCCTGCTGCCGCGCAAGAAGGCCTGGATCGTGCCGAAGCTGTGGGCGCGGGTCAATCTCAAGCTCCAGAAGATCATTGCCGGGACGGATTACGTCATTGAAGGTCTCGATAATATTCCAGAGGGCGCCTATATCTGCGCGCCCAAGCACCAGTCGGCCTGGGATACCTATGCGTTCCTGCCCTATCTGGATGATCCGGTTCTGATCCTGAAGCGCGAATTGATGCGCATTCCGCTGTTCGGCTGGTACGTCGCTAAAATGGAGATGATCCCGGTGGATCGCGGATCGCGCGTCAAGGCGCTGCATTCGATCACCAAGGGCGCGGAAAAGGCCATTGCCGAAGGGCGTCAGATCCTGATCTATCCTGAAGGCACCCGCCGCGCGCCCGGTGCGCCGCCGCAATATAAATACGGCATCGTGCATCTTTACGATGCGCTGAACCTGCCGGTCTTGCCGATTGCCCATAATGCCGGGCTTTACTGGCCGCGCCGCAAGTTTCTGCGCTTTCCGGGCACCATTCGGTGCCGCGTCCTGCCGCCCATTCCGCCGGGGCTTGAAAAGGAAGAATTTCTGCGCCGCCTGATCGAAACCACCGAAACGGCCTGCGACGAGCTTCTGGTTGCGGCAAGCCGCGACCCCAACCCACCCCCGATGCCACCGACAGCTGTGGACCGCCTGAAGGAACTGGGTGTTTCACCGCGCAGTTAAATGCCCGACATCCTTCCGGCTGTACATGAGCTAAACGACAATTAGTCGCGTTTTATTGAACTTTCGTTTTTCTTGCACGGAAACATGAAACCCGTTATCAGAGCGCGACACGAAAGGACCCATCATGAATATTGATGCCATTTCCATCGGAACCAATCCTCCCGAAGACGTCAACGTCATCATCGAAGTTCCGGTCGGCGGCCAGCCGATCAAGTACGAGATGGACAAGAAGTCCGGGGCTCTGATCGTTGACCGTTTTCTCTACACGCCGATGACCTATCCGGGCAATTACGGTTTCGTACCGCACACGCTCTCGGAAGACGGCGATCCGATCGACGTTCTCGTCTGCAACACCCGTCCGCTGGTGCCGGGTTCTGTGATCAATGTCCGCCCGATCGGCGTTCTGGTCATGGAAGACAATTCCGGCAAGGACGAAAAGATCATCGCCGTTCCGTCGCCGCACCTGACGCGCCGTTACGAGAAGATCCACGACTATACCGATATGCCGGAAATCACGCTGAAGCAGATCGCGCATTTCTTCGAGCATTACAAGGATCTGGAACCCGGCAAGTGGGTCAAGATCGGTGACTGGGGCGATGAAGACTACGCTCGCAAGTTCATCGTTGAAGCGATCGAACGCGCCAAGGGCAAGTAATCGCCTGTTTCATGAGTTGAGTTCAAAACAAAAGCGCCCGATGATCCATCGGGCGCTTTTGTTTTTGGTGTTTGCTGTGCCGGTCAGAGGAAGAGCGGCAGCAGCGTCGTCCACATGAACTGGCGGATGAAGAAGATAATCAACAGCAGGACAATCGGCGAAATGTCGATGCCGCCGAGATTGGGCAGGAGATTACGGATCGGGCGCAGAACCGGCTCGGTTACCTTGTAGAGAAACTCTCCGACCGAGGCCACGAAGCGATTGCCGGAATTGACGACATTGAACGCATAGAGCCACGAATAAATGGCGCTGGCGATGATGATCCACGTATAGATGTCGAGCGCCAGGTCAATGGTGCGGAACAATGCTATCATGAGTGTCTGTCTCCTTGACGATTGGCCGAGATGTAGCGATTGCTTCGATTGAGGACAAGTGCCCGATAGGCTGCCGGCTCAATTTTCGTGCTTGAGGCACTGGATCGGCCCTTCTCTTTGCTCTGCCGGACAATGCCCTGATATGCCATCGGTGTTGCTATGCTTTGTAATAAATGGCAAGTGAGCTTAACAGTGCTGACCGGTGTTTGGCTGAACGGATAAAACGACAATGGATATTTCAGAAAATAGTCGCGATCCTTATAAGGACCGCAAAAGCATCGAGTTTTCCTTCCGTGCCAAACGGTTCGCCCATATCCGCAAATTGATCGAGGCGGCACTTGCCGAAAAGCCGGAAGGCGAAAAAGTTGAAATCCTCGATCTCGGCGGGTCGGAAAAATATTGGCTGATCGGCGAAGACTTCATCGAAGCCAACCGCGACCGCCTGCATTTCACGCTGATCAATCCTGAAAAGCAGGAAGAGAAAGATACGGGAACCTTCACGTTTCTGGTCGGCGACGCGACCGATCCGGCGCTTTTTGCGGGGCGGACTTTCGACGTGGTTCATTCCAACTCGGTTATCGAACATGTCGGCGACTGGGCGGCCATCACACGCTTTGCGGAAAATACCCGCAGGCTCGGCAAGCGCTATTACATGCAGACGCCCAATTACTGGTTCCCTTATGAGCCGCATTTCCGCTTTATCGGTTTTCAGTGGCTGCCGGTGGCGGTGCGCATCTGGCTGATGACCAAGATGCGGCTCGGCTTTTTCGAGCGTCAGAAAAGCGCCGACGATGCCCGTTTTCATGTGGAATCGATCCGGCTTTTGACCACGGGACAGGTGCGTAAGCTCTTCCCGGATGGGCGGATCGAATTTGAGAAGATTGCCGGACTGGCGAAGTCCATTCTCGCGATCAGGGATTGATCAGTCGAAATCACGCGGTGGGTGTGATTTCGCGGCAATCAGGCTGCCGACATGCTCAAGCGCGTGATCGCGTACGCGCATATCGCGCAGATGTTTCAGCGTGTTGGCGACATAGTCGATATTCGCGCCGGATTCGCCATGCGCGGATGCAACAATCGCAGCCGCGTCCTCGGCCTTGAGCGCGCCCGCATATTGCACATGGCGGCGGTCGGCCACATAGACCAGTCCCTGAACATCGCGCCCGTCATGGAGGCGCAGCCGTAACCTTTTTTCGTGGTAGACATTGTTCGACATTTCGCGTTCGCGCAGATAGACCATCACCTCGTCGGTCATCTCGCCCGGAACGCGGAACGCCATGCCAAGGCAGGAGCCGCCCGCGTCGAGACCAAGCACCAGTCCGGGGTGGTCGGGCGAGCCGCGATGAAAATGCGAATAGATGCACAAGCTGCGACGATAGCCGTGCAGGCGGGCGCGAACGGTCTCCACATGCGCGAAGCCGGGCCGCCACATTAGCGAGCCGTAGCCGAAAACCCAGAAATCACTCGTCCGCTTTGCATCGATATGGTGTGTCATGATGGTATAATATTTGCCGTCTTGTGACCGATTTCCATGGGTAATTGATGGATATCCCTCGTTTTTTCTGAAGCGCCACTTCACAAGACTCAATCCTGCCATAATATGGCCAAGAGTGAGGTTGAGCAAAACATTGTATCGAAAGATGCGTCGCTGGCGGCTCTGCTGCTTCTCAGGCTCAACTCTCTGACCGACATAAGGTTTTTCGATGGTGCATCCCGGGACGGAAGCTGGAACGAAACAACGGAAGTCCAGAAAGCGATCTATTGCGCTTGGCATTTTCCTGATCGTTCTCGTCGCTGCCTACACTGCCGGGTGGTTCTATGTGGCCGACCGCCTGCAAACGCGCGCCACCGCGGATATGGCAAAGCTGTCCGCTCAGGGCATTGGCGTGCGCTGCGAGGATCTGCGCACAAGCGGCTATCCGCTTCGTGTCAATGTGGTCTGCGACAGCATTTCCTGGCAGAAGCCCAGCGCCGGTATGGCCTTTCGCGCAGGGCGTTTCACCTCCGGCTCGCCGATCTATGCGCCGCGCTCGCTCAGCAATGATCTGACAGGACCTGCCTTTATCGAATTTCCGGGTCTTCAACCGCTTGAAGTGAGCTGGAGCCGGTTCAGCTCCAACACCCGGCTTGCCCGCCCATTCCCGACCGAGATTGCGCTTGAAGCGCGCGACATCGTGGTCGGTCGCCGCACGGAAACCACGACGACGGAGCCGCTCAGCAGTCTGGAACAGATGGATTTCAGCATGAGCGCCGTCGATGGCGCGCTGAAACTGGCAGGCCGCTTTGCCGGGCTGAAGCTTGCAGCCCCGGTGATCGGCAATGCCAAGAGCCCCGAGATCGACGGCGTTGCCGATATCGAGATTGCCGATGCTGCCACACTGCTGGCGTCGGGATCTTCCGACTTCAGCCAGCGTCTGCGCGGCCATAGCGGCACGATCCATCAGGCATTTCTCTCCATGCCCAATGGGGCGATGGTGACGCTGACCGGTCCGTTTTCCGTCGATGACAATGGGCTGATCAACGCCGATGTGAAGCTGACACTCGTCAATGCGCAATCGCTGGCGCAGGCTGGCCAGACGGTTTTCCCGGAGCAGGGCAGCAATATCGCCACCATCCTCTTCGCGCTATCAGCCATGCCGAAAGACGAAAACGGCAATCCCACGCTGGAGATTGCCGTTCGCAAGGGCAGAGCCAATGCCGGGTTCATTCCGCTTGGGCGGTTACCGGCGCTTTAGGGGAGTAAGGGAATAGGGGAATAGGGGAGTATGTTTTTACTGCCCTATCTATTGCCTTACTTCTTTTCGTTGGTGCGCGTCGCAGCATGACGGCCAAAGTCTGGCGCATCCACTTCCTGACCCGCATCGATAATGCCACGGCGCACCGCACGCGTGCGCGTGAAGAGGTCGAACAAGGCCTCTCCGTCGCCCCAGCGGATCGAGCGTTGCAGCGAGGCCAAATCTTCCGAAAAGCGTCCGAGCATTTCAAGGATAGCGTCCTTGTTGTGCAGGCACACGTCACGCCACATGGTCGGGTCTGATGCCGCCAGACGCGTGAAGTCACGGAAACCGGATGCGGAATATTTGATGACTTCCGATTTTGTCACCTGCTCCAGATCGCTGGCGGTGCCGACGATGTTGTAGGCGATGATATGCGGCAGATGCGAGACGATGGCCAGCACCAGATCATGGTGCTGCGGGTCCATATGGTCGAGCCGCGAACCGCAGGCCGTCCAGAAGGCCGTAAGCTTTTCCAGCGCCGCTTCATCCGTGTCGGGAAGGGGCGTGAGGATGCACCAGCGATTGTTGAACAGCTCTGCAAAGCCTGCGTCCGGGCCGGAATATTCCGTTCCCGCTAGCGGGTGGCCCGGAATGAAATGCACATTGGCGGGCAGTTCCGGCTGCATCTGTGCAATGACGGAAGCTTTCGTCGAGCCGACATCGGTGACGATGGCGCCCGGCTTCAGGCTGCCAGCGATCTGCTTTGCGACGGTGCCGGACGAACCGACCGGTACCGAGACGATCACCAGATCGGCTTCCCTGACCGCTTCGGCGCTGTCGGTGGTGTAGCTGTCGCCGAGGTTCAGTTCCTCGGCGCGCTTCAGGGTTTCGGCGCTGCGGGTTGCAATTGCGATATGGTTGGCAAGGCCTTCGCGACGGATGACGCGCGCCAGCGACGAACCGATGAGACCGATACCGATCAGCGCGATTTTATCAAAATGGATCGTGGACATTGATCTTACTTTAAAAACTCAGTGAGTGCGGCGACTACGCCGCGATTGGCTTCTTCCGGTCCGACGGTCATGCGCAGCGCGTTGGGGAAACCGTATCCGCCAACACGGCGCAGAATATAACCGCGCTTGGAAAGCCACTCATCCGCCTTGTCTGCCGAGTGTGCGGCGTCTTCGGGGAAATGGATCAGAAGGAAGTTCGTGACCGAAGGCGTCACCCGCAGGCCGAGCTTGGTGAACTCATCCGTCAGCCAGGACAGCCACTTGTCGTTATAGGCGACCGACTTTTCGACATGGTTGCGGTCGCGAATGGCGGCCGCACCGGCGGCAATCGCTGCCGAATTCATGTTGAACGGGCCGCGAATGCGATTGACTGCGTCGATCACATGGGCGGGCGCATACATCCAGCCGATTCGCAGACCCGGAAGGCCGTGGATCTTCGAGAAGGTGCGGGTCATCACGACATTCTCGTTCGACGAAACGAGTTCGAGACCGGCCTCATAATCGTTGCGGCGCACATATTCGGCATAGGCAGCATCGAGGATGAGAAGGACATGCTTCGGCAGGCCCGCATGCAAACGGCGCACTTCCTCGAAAGGCAGATAAGTGCCGGTCGGATTGGCCGGATTGGCGATGAAGACAACCTTGGTGCGCGGCGTAATGCCAGCAAGAATGGCATCCACGTCGATGCGCGCATTGCTTTCCTTCACGGTTACCGGTGTTGCACCGGCTGCCAGCGTCTGGATCTTGTAAACGGCAAAGCCATGCTCGGTGATGACGGCTTCATCGCCCGGCGCAAGATAAGTCTGGCAGAGCAGGCCCAACAACTCATCCGAACCATTGCCGCACAGGATATTGCCAATGTTCAGCCCTTGCGTTTCGGCAATAGCTTCACGCAGCGCGAGCGCCTGTCCGTCGGGATAAAGTTCCAGCTTTTCGCCCGCGTATCGATAGGCCTCCACCGCATGGGGGCTGGGGCCGATCGGGGTCTCGTTGGAGGAGAGCTTATAGACCTTGGCAACGCCTTCCACATGTTCCTTGCCGGGCACGTAGGCTGCGATGTTGAGCAGGCCGGCCTTGGGCTGGGGACGGGAAAGGTTTTGCTGATCGGTCATGATTTTGGCTCCGCCAAAAGAACAGTGTTGCTTTATGGGACGCTCAAGGGATTTGAGCCCCGATGCGACATAAACCGCCATGGGCGCGAAGTCGAGAAAAACCTTGTTTTATGGGGGTTGAGCAAATCCCGAAAAGTGCGAAGCGGTTTTCGGACAAGATGTGCGTCAGAGTAAATATGTAGAGCCGATCTAATGTAATCAGATGGGCTCTAGGCGTCAGACTCTTGTTTGGCCTTGCGCAGTCCGCTGACCGGGGTTCCAAGCACCGGCACGAAAACACGCCGCGACGAGCGCTGCGCAACCGGCAGACCCTGATAGAGACGTTTCTGGGCTTCCACCACCAACACGCCTGAGAAAAGCGGCCACAGCCGCCGCCCCAGACCTTCGATTGCCAGACAAGGCCGCATCATCCAGCGCCGCGTGGCGGGTGGGAAATGCAGGGCGTCGCTGACGGTGTTGACCGTGAAATTGGCTTCGCGCAGCAGGGTGGAAAGCTGGTCGCGGCTGTAAGGCCGCCCGCTGCCGAAAGGCGTATGTTCGAAGCGGGCCCAGACGCCACGGCGGTTGGGCACAACGATCACCAGCCGCCCGTTGGGCGCCAGTACGCGCCACATTTCCTTCAGCGTTTCCGGTGCGCTTTCGGCATATTCCAACGCATGGACCATCAGGATGCGGTCGATGGAGGAATCCGGCAGCGGCAATTCTTCATCGAAGACCAAAGCCGTGGTGGATTTGTCCGCCGAAGGCCAGGCGATCGCGCCCTGTCCGGCTGGCATGAAGGCAAAAGTGCGTTCCGTATCGGCGCTGAACCGGTCGAGATAGGGCAGGCTGTAGCCCATGCCGATGAGCCGTTCGCCCGGAACACGTTCCCAAAGACCGGCAATCGCCATGCGTATGGCGCGCTCGGCCAAATGACCAAGTGTCGTGTCGTAAAAGGAGCGCAGTTCGATAATGTCCGGATGCATGCGGGCACGCTATATCAAATCCTGTCATCGGGGAATGGATATAAGAGCCTGTTCCAAAAGTCGCCCTGTGTGGCTGCAAATGGCAATTTTCTCCATTCCGGTGCTCTCGTACCAATAGTACGCTCCGCTCCGGTACTCGAAAATCACCATTTTCGCACACACATGCCGCTTTTTGTTTCAGGCTCTAAGCCTGGGCTTGTTGACAGGCGGGGTGCATTTTCTTCAAACCGTGCTATAGAGCGTGCCTTCTGCAGGAAAGCGCATCCCGAAAAGCCTGAAAAGGCTTTCGGTGGCCCATGAGCAAAGCAAACGATCAGGAGAGAACCGGCAATGCCAGAAGTCGGCGGCAAGACGATAGAAATTCTATTCAGCCCGGAAGATATTGCCGGTCGCAATCTTGAACTGGCGAAGGCTATTGCCGAACGCAAGTTTCACAATCTGCTGACGATTTCCATTCTCAAGGGCTCGTTCATTTTCGCAGCCGACCTCATCCGTGCCATGCATGATGCGGGCGTGGAACCGGATGTCGAATTCATCACGGTGTCCAGTTATGGCAAGGGCACGACCAGTACGGAAGTTCGCCTGCTGCGCGATATCGACAGCGAAGTGCGTGACCGCGATGTGCTGCTGATCGACGATATTCTGGAATCTGGCAAGACGCTCAAATTCGTCCGCGAACTGATGCTGGAACGTGGCGCGCGCAGCGTCAGTATTGCCGTCCTGCTGGACAAGAGCGTGCGGCGCAAGGTCGATCTGGAAGCTGATTTTGTCGCCTTCGAATGCCCGGATTATTTTGTCGTCGGCTATGGCATGGACGTAGCCCATTCGTTCCGGCAGTTGCCCTATGTCGGACACGTCAAGGATTGAGCGGCAAATTCGTGATGCCGGGCTGCAAAGAGCGCTTTTCTGTGCCCCGGTGCTCACGTACCCTTAAGTACGCTCCGCTCCGTTGCTCGAAAATCACTCTTTTCGCCACGGCCTGACGAATTTGCAACCGTCGTACGAGTTCGTTGAGCAGCCTCTAATCGAACTGTAACAGGCGCTGCAGATATTCCTTTTCCATCTGCGGCGTCAGCGCGTTGCCGAGCTTGCGGCGGATTTCATCCAGAATTTCACGCGCGCGCTGAATGTCGATTTCGCCGGGAATTTTGGTGCCGTTGCCATCATCGGCTCCCATGCCCTGCTGGCGTCCGAGCGGATCGCGGCCACGAGAACCATTCGCGCCCTGACCCTGCTGGACGTCCTGCCCCATCGCCTGCTGCATCTTCTGCATCATGTCGCGACCGGCACGGCGCAGGGCGTCCAGAGCGCTGCCCTGATTGTCGTTGGCCTCCGCGCCTTCATTGCGTCCTAGCGCTTCGGCGGCATTGCCCATGGATTTTCCAGCATCGCCGAAATCCTTGCCGGGTTCTATACCCAAGCCTTTCAGGTCTTCCGTCAGCTTTTGCAGTTCCTGCTGCAATTGCTGCTGCTGCTGTTGCAGCTTGCGCATGGCCTCTGCGGTCTTCTCATCCGTCTGGCCGCCTTGCTGCGAACCGCCGCCCCTGGAGCCGTCATCGCCGGGGAACAGGCCTTCCATGTCCTCACCTTCGCCCTCTTCACCGGCACCCGGATTGCTGTCGAACTGGCGCTGCTGCTGCTGGTCGAGATTGAAGGTCTCATTCATCATCTGCTGCTGGCGGCGCATCAGATCGCCAAGCTTGTTCATCTGCTGCTGCATCTGCCCTTGCTGGCCCTGCTGTCCCTGACCCTGCTGGCCGGGTTGTGTCTGACCCATTTGCAGATTGTTCATCAGGTCCTGCAATTGCGACAGAAGCTGTTCGGCCTGATCGCGCGATCCCTGACGGGCCAGATTTTCGATCTGGTCCATCATGCGCTGTAAATCCCGTTCCGTCAGCATCTGCGCATTGGGATCCGGCGCTGACTGGCGCGCATTCGGGTTCTGCTGCTGGCGCTGGGCGAATTCGCGCAGGAAATCCTGCATCGCCTTGCGCAATTCGGCGGTGAGCTTCTCGATCTCTTCCTGCGAGGCACCGTTTTGCAGCGCATTTTTCAGTGCTTCCTGCGCCTGACGCAGACGCTTTTCGGCTGCCGAAAGATTGCCATCCTCAATACCGAGCGCCACCTGCCACATATAATAGGCAGTATCGCGTAGGGCGTCGTCGCTTCTCGCCATGCGAAGCCTGGTGCGGATGGTGACGAGGCCCAGATAATGCGCGGCGTTCTTGATCGTTTCTTCCGGGCGCAGCATCAGCGCCGACAGCATGTCCAGCACATGATCGCGCTGGTTGGCGTCAAGCGCCAGAATACGCCGCTGTTCGGCAATAGCGCGCGCCAGCGGGTTGCTGAAAGGCCGTTCGGGAAGCGTTATCACCTTGGTTTCGCTGCGCCCAACCTGGCCCGCCGCGTCGGTGACGACGAGGGTTAGCGCTATCTTCTGGCCTGCCCATGGATGTTCGGTCAGGTCTTTCGATGTGGTGGTTTCCTTCACGCCGCGGCGCGGCAATGCGAGCGGCAGCTCCGGTGCCTCGTAAAGCGGGGAGGCCTCTTCGTCTTCATCGATTTCCAGCGGCACGATCTCGGCAAAGGCTCTGGCCGGCACATAGTCGTCATCGATTTCATAGGTCAGTTGCAGCGTGCCGTTGAGCGCGTGACCGGGTTCCTTGGTAAAGCGGATCGTCGGCGGCGTGTCTGGCGTCACCGCAAATTTCCAGCGCGCATCGGTGCCGGAAAGGGTCACGGTTTCGTCTTCGCGTAAATCGTAGCGGAAGTTGCGGCTTCCATCGACAGCGCTTTCTTCCGGCGTCTGTACCGGCCTCAGTCCTTGCGCTTGCGTCTGCTCTTCCTTCGGGGCGACGGGCTGGACTTCCCGTTGCTCGCCTTCTGCATTGGTTGCGGTGGGGCGTTCCGAGCTGCCGCCGATGACGCGGACCGAAAGCACACTGCCCTCGGGAACCGTGATCGCTTCGGCATTGCGGCTGTTTTCAGCGCTGGCCGTCAGGAAGACCGGCGCGCGGCCTGTATAGCGCGGTGGTGTCACCCAGGCATCGACACGGGCAAGGGCGGCACCGTTGCCGGGGCGAATGTGAAAGGCGTCGGCAATGCGCCCGCTGCCAGCGCTGGACGTGTAGGCGAGCGCTGTGACGAAAAGCAGCGCCACGACGGCGCGCAGGCCATAAGGATCGCGTTCCGGCAGGCGCGGTCGCGGCAAGCCGGATTGCAGGTTCTTGAGCCGTTCGGCCATACGCTTCTGATGTTCGCGCCACAGAGCCTGCGAAAACGGATCGTGGGTGCCGCTGGCCATATGGCCGGATTGCACGGCCAGCGGTTCGTGCACGAGGCCGTTGACCGCCTCGATGCGCGCCGTGACATCGTCTTCGGTCGGCTGGCGAAAACGGGATGGGAGATAGAGCGCAACCAGCCCTGCCAGCGCGAAGATCGTCAGCACGGCGATATGCAACCAGCGCGGCATCATGCCGAACAGGCCAAACCAGCTGATGCTTGCAAAAAGCGCAACCAACAGAATCAGCGGCAGGACCAGCGGCCACAGGCGTTCAAACCCGACGGACAAGAAGGTGCGCAGACGCAGTCGGCGCAACAGAGCGCCATCGCCTGAAAAC
The DNA here is from genome assembly GCF_022627935.1 of Ochrobactrum sp. C6C9. Lineage (NCBI taxonomy): Bacteria > Pseudomonadati > Pseudomonadota > Alphaproteobacteria > Hyphomicrobiales > Brucellaceae > Ochrobactrum > Ochrobactrum sp. C6C9. Next base: position 40,605 of record NZ_JABXGB010000031.1, read on the forward strand.
AGGCGCAAAAAGGCTTCCCGCATCAGCTGCGGCCTATCCTTCTTGTCTTGGCCTTGATCCGTCATCCGGGCTTTCTGCTCTGTCTGCCAGCGTGCAATCAAATGACAGGATAACATGCATCATGGCAAAGGCGAGGCTTTGCCATGATTAATATGGGCCCTGATTAATTGGGCCCGATGGCTTACAGCCAGTCCGGTATGGAATCGAGCGCAAGCAGCTCTTCGTAAGTGTGGCGCGGGCGCACGACATGGTAGCGGTCGCCATCGACCAGAACTTCCGGCACCAGAAGGCGGCTATTATAGGTGCTCGACAGGACCGCACCGTAAGCGCCAGCGGTGCTCACCGCAATCAGGTCGCCGGGCGCTGGCTTGGTCGTCTCGCGGTCGAGGCCGAGATAATCGCCCGTCTCGCAGACAGGTCCGACGAAATCGGCGCGGATGCGCGGCGCGTCGTCCTTTGCCAGCTTGACCGGGCGGATATCGTGAAATGCTTCATAAAGCGTCGGGCGGATGAGATCGTTCATCGCGGCATCGACGATGATGAAGTTCTTCGCATCGCCTTCCTTGACGAAAATCACTTCCGTCACCAGCAGACCGGCATTGCCGACGATCAGGCGGCCCGGCTCGAAAACCGTCTTGAGGCCGAGCGGCTTGATGTGCTTGGCGACAATCTCCGCATAGGCCACCGGCAGCGGCGGCGGGTTGTTGTCGGTGCGATAGGGAATGCCGAGACCGCCGCCGACATCGACATGGCGGATGTTGTGGCCATCGGCCTGCAATTCCTTCACCAGCTGCGCCATCAGCGCAAAAGCATTGTCGAAGGGTTCAAGATCGATGATCTGGCTGCCGATATGCATATCGATGCCAACCACGTCGATGCCCGGCAGGCTGGCCGCACGGGCATAGGCCTCGCGCGCCTTGATGCGCGGAATGCCGAACTTGTTTTCAGACTTGCCGGTCGAGATCTTGGCGTGGGTCTTGGCGTCGACATCCGGGTTGATACGCAGCGATACCGAGGCAACCTTGCCCGCCTTGACAGCACGGGCCGAGAGAATTTCCAGCTCCGGTTCGGATTCGACATTGAAGCAATAGATACCGACCTCAAGCGCGAAATCCATTTCGCGCGGGGTCTTGCCGACGCCGGAAAAGACGATTTTGCTGGCAGGGATGCCTGCGGCGAGCGCACGGCGAATTTCGCCTTCCGACACCGTATCGGCACCGGCGCCGAGCTTTGCGAGCGTCTTCAACACGGCCAGATTGGAATTGGCCTTCAGCGCATAGGCGATCAGCGGTTCCATATCGGCGAAAGCTTCGCTGAACACGCGGAAATGGCGCTCGATCGTGGCGCGGGAATAGACGTAGAAAGGCGTACCGACCGCCTTGGCGATTTCAGGCAGGCTGACATTTTCGGCGTGCAGCACACCGTCGCGATATTCAAAATGATTCACGGAAGATAGTCCTTGGGAACTAGAGCAGCTTATCAAGAATGAAAGGCTTGTCTTCCTTGGGTTTCGGCTTGGTGTGGCCCTGATCATCGGTGATCAGCGATGACGGCGGCGGTTCCAGCGGGCCTTTACGTCCACAGGCGGCAAGCGTGGCTGCGAGTGCGGCGATCATAAGCACGGTCGAAATGGCGGAGCGGCCTGTCATCAGCTTTGGTTCCTGAATCAAAATCTTGGTTGGGCTAGCTGTAACGCAAAATTCTCAAGAGTGAAATCACCCGTTGGCCGGATGATTTCACATGACTTTATCTTGAACGGCGATCAGGCCTTCACGATGCGCTTTTTCCAGTACCGGATCTGGCGGCGCACTTCCTGCGGGGCCGTGCCGCCAAAGGACTGGCGGCTCTTGACCGATTTCTCGACCGTGAGATAGCCGAAGATCGCATCGGTGATGCCGGGATGGATCGATTGCAGCTCTTCCAGCGAGAGCTTGGCGAGGTCAACCTTGCGGCTTTCCGCCAGAGCAACCGCGCGACCGGTGATGTGGTGCGCTTCGCGGAAGGGCAGTCCCAGTTCCCGCACCAGCCAGTCGGCGAGGTCGGTTGCCGTGGAATAGCCCGAACCGGCGGCTTTCTTCATGGAAGCGACATTGATCGTCAGGTCGCGCACCATGCCCGCCATGGCGGCAATGGCGAGTTCCAGATTTTCGGCAGCGTCAAAAACCTGTTCCTTGTCTTCCTGCATGTCCTTGGAATAGGCGAGCGGCAGACCCTTCATGATGGTCAAAAGGGCGACCAGCGAACCGTTGATACGGCCAGTCTTGGCGCGAACCAGTTCGGCGGCATCCGGGTTCTTCTTTTGCGGCATGATCGACGAGCCGGTGGAGAAGGCATCGGACAGGCGCACGAAGTTGAACTGCGGCGTGGACCAGATGACGATTTCTTCGGCAAGCCGCGACATATGACCGGCGCAGATGGCTGCAAGCGACAGGAATTCCAGCGCATAGTCGCGGTCGGAAACGCTGTCGAGCGAGTTGCGGGTCGGTTCGCGGAAGCCGAGCGTCGTGGCCGTCATATGACGGTCGATCGGGAAGCCGGTGCCAGCGAGGGCTGCGGCACCCAGCGGCGATTCATCCATGCGCTCGATAGCGTCGCGCACGCGGGACAGATCGCGTCCGAACATTTCCACATAGGCCATGCAATGATGGCCGAAAGTGACGGGCTGCGCGGTCTGGAGATGGGTGAAGCCCGGCATCACGGTCGCCGCGTGTTCTTCGGCGCGTTCCAGAAAAGCTTCGATCAGGTTTTTCAGGGCGACGGCGGTCTTTTCCAGTTCCTGCTTGACCCAGAGGCGGAAATCGACGGCCACCTGATCGTTGCGCGAGCGGGCGGTGTGGAGGCGACCTGCCGAGGGGCCGATCAGATCGGCCAGCCGCGCCTCGATATTCATGTGAATGTCTTCGAGCTTGCGCGAGAAGGTGAACTTGCCGTCCTCGATCTCCTTGAGGATGGTTTTCAGGCCCTGCTCGATCTGTTTGTGATCGTCTGCCGTAATGATGCCCGTCTTTGCGAGCATGGCTGCATGCGCGAGCGAGCCTTGAATATCTTGCGCATAGAGCTTGCGGTCGAAGCCGATGGATGCATTGATCTCTTCCATGATCGCATCGGGTCCTGAGGCAAAACGGCCGCCCCACATCTGATTGCTTGATTTTTGTTCGCTCATGCTCATATGCCCCGAGTGACGATTTGGCCGGATATTAGAAAGAAGTGACGCGACATGGCAGAAGACAACGAAAAGGCGAAATCGGGAAATCGCAAGATCGTCCTTCTTGCAGCCCTTGCCGGTGTCATTGCCGGTATCGGGGCGGTATACGTGATGGAGCGCCCCTCTGGCAATGTGGTAGCCGCTAATGTTTCGTCCGAAAATGACGAAGCGTCCGCCCAATGCGCCTTAAAAGCGGATTCGCTGAAGGCGCTCGACGCGGCTGCAACCGGCGGCGTGGCCGCCATGCGCCCAGCGGAAAAGCCGATTTCCGTGGCGCATCTTGCCTTCACGGGCCCCGACGGCAAGCAGATGACGCTTGGCGATTACAAGGGCAAGACGCTTCTCGTTAATCTCTGGGCGACATGGTGTGCGCCATGCCGCGAGGAAATGCCAGCCCTCGACAAATTGCAGGCCGAAAAGGGCGGCACGGATTTCGATGTCGTGGCGATCAATATCGACACGGGTTCCGACGACAAGCCCAAGGGTTTTCTAAGCGAGATCGGCATTAAGAACCTCACGCTGCACCGCGATGCGACTATGGCAAGCTTCAATGAGCTGAAGCGCAAGAACCTTGCTTTCGGCCTGCCGGTGACGCTTCTGGTCGATAAGGACGGCTGCCAGATCGCATCCATGAACGGGCCCGCCCCATGGGAAGGGCCGGACGCCATGAAACTGATCGAAGCCGCGCAGAAACTTTAACGCTCGACAACGGGGCGAATTGGTGGCTTCCTCCTTTTCCGAAGGAGACATCGCATGAGTCTCGACGTCTGGCTTGCATTCACCGCCGCATCCATCGTGCTTCTGATCATTCCGGGGCCAACGGTTCTGCTCGTCGTGTCTTATGCGCTGGGGCAGGGATGGAAGACGGCTTTTCCGATGGCGGTGGGCGTGGCGCTGGGCGACTTCACGGCCATGACGCTGTCCATGCTGGGCGTCGGGGCACTGCTCGCGGCTTCCGCAACTGTGTTCACAGTGGTTAAATGGATCGGCGCTGCCTATCTCGTCTGGCTCGGCATCAAGCTGTTCCGGGCCGGAGGCACGATGAATGCCAAGGCCCGGCATGACAAGGTGCATCCGGTTAGGATGCTGGTTCATGCCTGGCTGGTGACGGCGCTCAACCCGAAAAGCATCACTTTCTTCGTGGCGTTTCTGCCGCAGTTCCTCAGCCCGCATCGGGATTTTCTGACCCAGATGCTGGTCTTTGAAAGCACATTTTTGGTGCTCGCCTTCCTCAATGCCTTCGCCTATGCGCTGACGGCGGCACGGGCGCGGCGCTTCTTTGCCAGCGAGCGGGCCCTGCGGATTTTCAATCGCGCAGGCGGCACCTTGCTGATCGGCGCTGGTGTTGCGACTGCAACGATCAGGTCAAGCTGATGTAAAACCGGCGCGCTTTAACCGCACAATGGCGAGATCGAGCGCCGACAGAAACGCCGACCGGTCCTTCGGCGCAAATGGCGCGGGACCGCCGGTGATTTCTCCGGCAGAGCGTAGCGAATCCATCAGATTGCGTGTCGCGAGCGTGTTGCCGATGGTGCTTTGCGTATGAACGCGTCCATTGGGCGCGATGACCGATGCGCCTTTTTCGAGCGAACGGCTGGCCAGCGGAATATCGGCGGTGATGACGATAGCACCCGGCTTAGCATTTTCGGCGATCCAGTCGTCGGCGGCGTCGAGCTTGTCCGAGACGACAACCCGCTCCACCCGTTCGGCATCACGCGGGATCGCCACGAAACTGTTGGCGACCAGCACCACAGGCAGGCCATGCCGCTCGGCGACACGGTAGATTTCAGCCTTCACCGGACAGGCATCGGCGTCAACGAGGATGCGGATCGTATTGGTTTCAATGGTCATCCGTTCTCAATAAAACGACGCCTGCCTTTTGGCAAATTGAACGCTGCAATCAGATTTATGCGATAGGTGTTTCTGACGAAGCGGTATAAGGCGAGCGCAAATAAGAGAGTTTGCCATGGCCGCGCGCTTCTTCCCCATTATGTTTGTTCTGCTCTGGGCCACCGGCTTCATCGGGGCCGGATTGTCCATGCCCTATGCGGAACCGTTCACCTTCATGGCGGTGCGGTTTTCCATTGCGGCGGTCATCATGACGCTGTGGGCGCTGGCGAGCCGGGCGGTGTGGCCGAAGGGCGCCACACTGGTTCACGCGGCTATCGCCGGTTGTTTGATCCATGGTGCCTATCTTTCAGCACTTTTCTGGGCGGTTCATCACGGCCTGCCTGCTGGCATGTCGGGTCTGGTCGCGGGGCTGCAACCCATGCTCACCACGCTGATTGCGGCAATGCTTCTGCGCGAAAGGGCGAGCGGACGCCAGTGGACAGGCCTGCTGATCGGCTTTCTCGGTGTGGCGATGGTCGTCTGGCCGAAGTTTTCGGCAGGCAGCGGCGTCGATCCCAAGAGCCTTGCGGCGGCTTTTTTCGCTGTGCTTGCCATCAGCACCGGCACGGTCTGGCAGAAGCGTTTCGGCACGACCAGTGATCTGAAAACCGGTACGGCAGTTCAGTATATCGCTGCTGCCGTCCTGACGGCGCTCTGTGCTTTCAGCTTTGAAACCCGCGTGATCATCTGGTCGCCACAGCTCATTTTTGCGCTGGTCTGGCTGACGCTGGCGATTTCCATCGGCGCCATTCTGGCGCTTCTGGTGATGATCCGCGAAGGCGCGATGTCGAAAGTCGCCTCGTTGTTCTATCTCGTACCGGGCACGGCGGCGATCATGGCCTATCTGATTTTTGGTGAAACGCTCGGTCCAATCCAGATTGCCGGCATGGTTGTCACGACTTTGGGTGTTGCCCTGACGACCATGAAGCGCTGATTATTCCAAGACCAGATCTGGTTGCTGCTCGCGTTTGCGGAAATTCATGATCGCGGCGTTGATTTCAGCGCCGATGATGAAAATAGCCGACAGCATGTAGAGAAAAACGATTGCCACCATGATCGAGGCAAGGCCCGCATAGGTGGTGACATAAGTGGCAAAAGTTTCGAGATATTTTGCAAAGGCGGTCGCGGCCGCCAGCCAGGCGACAAGTGTGATGAGAATGCCGGGCAGGATATCGCCGAGACTGCGGCGTCCGGCTGGCAGCCAGATATGCACCATGAACAGCGCCAGCACCAGAACGGCCACGGCGACGCTATAGCGCCAGAAGGCGATGGTGCCGGTGAAAGGCGCGATGTCTGGGAACCATTGCTCGGCAATGCGCACGGCGAGCGGGGCCAGAACCAAGAGGAAGCTGATCGCCATCAGGCTGAGCGTGCCAACCAGAACGAAGCCGAGGCTTTGCAGGCGGCAGAAAATAATCGAGCGCTGGTCGGTGACGCGGTAAGCACGGTTGAGCGCAATGCGCAGCGCCTCTACGCCATTGGAGGCAAAATAGGCAGCGGCGATCACGCTGAGAGTCAGAAGCCCGCTGCGCTGCACGGTCAGAACGTTGGTCACTTCATTGGCGATGGGGGCCGCGATATTCGATGGCCACATGTCGAAAATGACGTGGACAGCCGTTTCAGCAAATTCCTTGGTGCCGAGAAAACTCGCCAGCGAGGTTGCGAAGATCAGGAAGGGAAACAGTGCCATCAGGCCCGATAGGGCGATGTGACTTGCAAAAGCCCAGCCGTCGTCCGAACTGAAATGGCCCAGCACATCATAGGTAATCTGACGGAGAAAACGTCTGATTTTTCGCATCCGCAGATTTTACCCTTTTCGCCGCCAGCATTGAGTTTCAATGCCTTAAATCTAGCATCACCTGACAGATTGCAAGGGTGGCGCCGTTTTAAAGGCCATGCGAATCAAGCACTGTAGAGGAAACGCGGCGGCAGGATGGGACGAAATGGTTGAGGAACGCGCAAATCGCAGCATCATCATAACCGGCTGTTCTTCCGGCATCGGCGCTTATTGCGCGGAAGCTCTGCACCGTCGTGGATGGCAGGTTTTTGCCACCGCTCGCAAGGAGCAGGACATTGCCGCCCTGCAAGCCAAGGGGATGACTGCCTATTATCTCGATTATGCGGAGCCGGATTCCATTGCCGCCCTTGCCGACGAAGTGTTGCGCAAGACCGATGGCAGGCTGGATGCACTGTTCAACAACGGTGCCTATGCCCAGCCGGGCGCGGTCGAGGATTTGCCGGTGGAAGCACTTCGCGCACAGTTCGAAGCCAATTTCTTCGGCTGGCATGATCTGACGCGGCGGGTGGTGCCGGTCATGCGCGCGCGGGGGCATGGGCGCATCGTCCATTGCTCATCGATCCTGGGGTTAGTGCCCATGAAATGGCGTGGGGCCTATGTCGCGTCCAAATTCGCCATTGAAGGATTGATGCTGGCACAGCGCATGGAGCTTGAAGGTTCCGGGGTGGAGGTTTCGCTGATCGAGCCGGGGCCGATTGCGTCGCAATTCACCTATAATGCCGCCCGGCATGCGCAAGCCAATATCGATATGGAAGCCTCCGTGCATCGTGAGCTTTATCAGCGCCAGATGGCCAAGCTGACGAGCGGCGGCACCAAATCGAAGAACAAGCTTGGACCGGAAGCCGTCTATGATGTACTGCTTCACGCATTGGAGGCGCCGCGTCCGAATCCGCATTATGCGGTGACGAGACCGGCGAAACTGGGAATTCTGGCGCGCCGCCTGATGCCGTCGCGCTGGCTTTACCGGATGCTGTCCGATCAGTCTTGAAGTATTTTCAGCAAAAGTGCGAAGCGGTTTTGCGTCTGAAAATTCAATAGACTGCGGATGATGGGAAGGGAACAAGATGGACGTTGTGTTCAAAGGCGCAGCCATGGTGGCCATGCTCGCCGTTGCGATTGTGTTGATCATCGGCCTGCGCAATATGATGCGTGGTGGCGACGCCAATTTTTCCAACAAGATGATGCAATTGCGCGTCTTCCTGCAATTCATCGCAATCGTTCTGATCGTGGGCGCAATCTATTTCGCACGGTACACGGGCGGACAGTAAGGCATGGTCAAGCTCAACAAGATTTATACGCGCACCGGCGATGACGGCACCACCGGTCTTGCCAGCGGTCCGCGACGGCTCAAATCCGATCTGCGGGTGGAAGCCTATGGCACGGTGGACGAAGCCAATGCCTGTATAGGCATGGCGCGAATTCATACCGGCGAATATGCAGAAATCGACGCGATGCTGTCGCGTATCCAGAACGATCTTTTCGATCTCGGCGCCGATCTTTCGACGCCCGATGACGGCAAGCCGCTGGCCTATGAACCGCTGCGTATCGTTGCGTCGCAGGTCGCCCGCGTCGAAGCCGATATCGATAATCTCAACGCCCATCTTCAGCCATTGCGCTCGTTCATTTTGCCGGGTGGTTCGGCGGCGTCGGCTGCACTGCATCTTGCGCGCACCGTTTCGCGCCGCGCCGAGCGACTGATGGTGGCGCTGGCGAAAATCGAGGGCGAGGTGGTGTCGCCGGAGGCGCTGCAATATATCAACCGCCTCTCGGATTTTCTCTTCGTCGCCTCCCGCGCCGTCAACGATAACGGCGCGAAAGACGTGCTCTGGGTGCCGGGCGCAAATCGCTAAGTTTTTATTTTCGCACATCTTTTCCGAAAACCGCTTCACACTTTTCGGGATGTGCTCAGACGCCTCGCTTGTTGCCCCAGATCAGCACATGCAGTTGGGGCAGCACATGCGCCTCGAACCAGCGGTCGGCAATCACCTTATCCACCAGCCATTCCATGCGGCGCATAATGCCGTCGATGTCGATCAATGCATCGTCCGTTTCTGGCGGTGGCGGCGTGTGATTGCCGGGCTGGAGATAGACCGGCAGATGCGGATAAAGCGCCGAGACGTGTTTTGCGAAAGCATAATCGGCATCGTCGAAGATCACGAATTTCAGCACCGTTCGGGGCTTTGGCCCCGCCGCTTCGACACAGGCTGCCAGTGCGTCGGGATCGAATGCCATCGCGCTGGAAGGCGGTTTCGGGCTCAATACCAGCGTGTCCAGCGCGGAAAACCGGTCTTTTGCGACGGACCCCTGCGTTTCCAGTGCAAAGCGATAGGCCTCCTTCTTGCCATGGGCGATGAGCGGGCCAAGCGGCTGTATGGCCGGATTGCCGCCCGAAAGTGACACTGTTAAGGGTCGATTTTCCGAAAGTGCCGTCACTTCATGCCAGATGGCCTCGACGCCCATTGACTTCCACTCATGGCGAAAGCGGCTTTCGACCGCGTGCAGGCTGTCGCACCATGCGCAGCGGTAGTCGCAGCCGCCCGTTCGCACGAAGACAGTCGGCTCGCCGATCAGGACGCCTTCGCCTTGAATGGTCGGGCCGAAAATTTCGCTGATGCGGATTTCGGAGACCGGTTTCATGGCTTTGCACTTGGGCGATATTCCGCCCAGGTTTTTGGCGTTTCGCTCACCCGCACGGCGGATATTTCCGGCCAGCGCGCATGGCACCAGTCGAAAAAGTGCTTTGCCAGTGTTTCGGCTGTTGTCTGGCCATGGCCCAGCACGTCATTGAGATGCCGATGATCGAAAGCGTCATCGATATAACGCTTAAACGGCGCCAGTTCATGATAATCGCGCACGAAGCCATGGCCGTCGAGATCAGGAGCGGAAAGCTCGACCTCTACAATGTAGTTGTGGCCGTGCAGGCGTGCGCATTGGTGATCGGCAGGAAGTCCGGTCAATTGATGCGAGGCGGAGAAGTGAAACTCCTTGGTGATGCGAAACATCAGGTGTTCCTCCGCGCAACGGCTTCACGCCAGAAATCGGCATCTTCATAGACGGTCGGGTCTTTGACGCCCGCAAGGTGAAAGGCTTCGCGGCGCTCCACGCAGGTGCCGCAGCGGCCGCAATGGTTCTCGCCGCCTTTGTAGCAGGACCATGTCGCCTCGAAAGGCGTGTCGTGCCTCGCCCCATCGGTGACGATATCGGCCTTGGATGCGTTCACATAAGGCGCGAGTAATTTGATATCGGCATAGCCTTCCAGCGCATGGTTTTGCATGGTCTGGAACGCATTGATGAAGTTGGGGCGGCAGTCGGGATAGATGAAATGATCGCCGCCATGGACGGCAAGCGCCACCGCTTCGGCCTTTTGCGCAGCCGCCACGCCAAAGGCAATCGCCAGCATGATGGCGTTGCGATTGGGGACGACGGTGATCTTCATCGTCTCCTCGGCATAGTGGCCGTCTGGCACATCGACATTGTCCGTCAGCGCCGAGCCGGTCAGGCTGGCGCCGATGGTGCGGATATCAATGATCTGGTGCGGAACGCTCAGCCGTTCGGCGCAGGCTTTGGCCGAATCGAGTTCCTTTTTATGACGTTGGCCATAATTGAAAGAGAGAAGGGCAGTGAGGTCATGTTCCGCCGCGATTCTATGCGCAAGCGAAACGGAGTCGAGTCCGCCGGAGCAGACGACAAGCGTTTTCATAGTCAGGGTTCCTTGTTTTGACCGGGTAGGCTGCGACCGGTTAGTGCGGGCGTGTCGTAAAGCAGGATGCCGCCTTTGTAAACGCCACGGATGAGGGAGCAGAAGGCCTCTCAGGGGATGTCGCAATCTGAGAATGAAGTTCTGCCAGAATAAATGGATATTAATCGATATAGATCGCCGAGGCTGATTGACGTGCACGTCAAGCGTCTTTAGGTTTCCCGCCGGTTTCTAATAGGAAGTGCCGTGACGGGACGGTTTGTCACCGTGCTTCCTACGGAGCCGCTTTCACGTCGCATTCCCGTCGGAATCTGGCATGCAGGCGGTGGTTCATGGCGGCATAGTCTGCCGCAAGATTCATGGAAGAGGTGATCGCGGATGAAAGTCCTTGTCGCAGTAAAACGGGTTGTCGATTACAACGTAAAGATCCGTGTGAAGGGAGACGGTTCGGGCGTTGAGCTTGCCAACGTCAAGATGTCGATGAACCCTTTTGACGAGATTGCGGTTGAAGAGGCGATCCGTCT
>NZ_JABXGB010000032.1:0-39106 GCF_022627935.1 Ochrobactrum sp. C6C9
AGCAACCTGCCGCTAGCAGCGTCGCCGCCCTCGTTGTGGCGCTATATAGGCCCCGCACACCAAAACTGTCAACACAGGTTCTGAGGTTTTTTGATATTTTTTTGACAATCGTCCACAGGGTGGCAAATTCGGGGATTTCACCACTCTATATATACGGGGAGGCGAAAGTACCGTTGCGGAAAGCCGGGCCACAAACCAGCCTCATTGGACGATTAGCTTCCGCTGAATTTAAAATTTCGCCGTATTGCACCGATAGCTGCCGAACCGATTGCATTGTGGATATCGGCGTTTGGCCGCCTCGTCATTGACTTACGCGTCAACGGCAGGCAAAACTCTGATGCCCGTTTGGGAGCCTTCCCTATACAAAGGAAGACACCTTAGCATCGGATCAGCGCATAAGTCGCTTTTCTGACAAGCGATGTTCAAGCACGTTTTCGTGCCATCAGGTTAAAAAGAAGGGCCGACTATAGCAGTATGAAGGATATGGGGCCGAATAATCTCGATCCGGGTGACGAGCCCCCGCTGAGCGTCGGCGGACGGCGGCGGCCTCCAGATCGGCGCGAAGTTTCGGCACGCTGGCTTGCCGGCACCTTCCTGACTGGCGTTACGTCCTGCATGCTGATTGGTGTTGCACTTTTTGCAGCTCTCGATGGGCGCGAGCAATTGGCGACCCCGCCCGAAATTCTTGCCCTCAATGATATGCCAGGCGCCGCTGAGGAAAGTGCTGTCACCAAAGGTGGCCGTCTCGTCAGCACGGTTTCGGCTCAGCAACCGCGCGACCGCCGCCGGTTCGACCTTTCTACCATGCAGAAAGTCGGCGAACGCGAAGTGATCCGCACCCGCCCGTTCGAACTAGTGAGCATGGCGCTTGCAGTTGATCATCCGACCAGCCGCAAATATCCGGCATTCGATGCGCTGACCGTGTTCTCCGAAGGTCCCGCCTCGCCGCAACCGGCGGACACCGGCCAGATTTACGGCGCCAAGGTTGAAAGCGAAGTCAGTCTCCATGTTGTCGATTTTCCGCTGAACAGCGCGACCTTCGACGCATCGAGCGATTTGTCGGTCGATGAAGTTGAAAAGGTCGTTCGCGACACCGGCGGCCTGCTGACCGATGGCGATGTTCAGGTCGCCTCGCTGCATTATGTTGATCCGGCCCGCTTTGGCGGCAATGATTCTCCTTATGCGCTCGGCCCCGCCCTCGGCGTGAAGATCACGCAGGAAAATGTCAGCGTTGCGCCGAAGGCGAATGACGAACAGACCGAAGACGGCTTTTCAGAAGAACTGATTCCCTTCCGGCAGACCGCCGATATTGCGCAGGCGCTGGAAGATGCGGGCTATACTGGCGATGACACGTCGAACATGGTCGATGCGTTGAGCAAGATGATGAATTCGCCGCGCCTGAAGCAAGGCAGTGTCCTGCGCATCGGGACTGAAACCCGCGACGGCGAAGACCGCATCGTACGCGCGAGCATTTATAATCGCACCACGCACCTTGTTACCGTCACGTTGAACGACCGCCAACAATATGTGCCGTCCGATGAACCCGAAGGAACGCCGCTTTTGCAGACGGCATTCGAGGGCAATGCTGTCCCCAGCGCCATCCGCGGCAACCTGCCCAATGTTTATGACGGTATCAGCCGCGCGGCCCTTGCCTATGGCATGACCGAAACAATGCGCGAACAGCTGGTCAAGATGTTGGCCACCGACGTAGACCTTCAGGCGCAGCTGACGCCGACCGACAATATCGACGCCTTCTTCTCGCTACCCGACGGGGCCGACGAACAGGACAAGGCAGACAGCGATTCGCAACTTCTCTACGTTGCGGCGACTTTCAGCGGCACGACCCGTAAATTCTACCGCTATCAGGCGCCAGACGGCAGCGTCGATTACTTCGATGAGAGCGGAAAGAGCGCAAAGCAGTTTCTGCTGCGCAATCCGGTGCCCAACGGTGTGTTCCGCTCCCCGTTCGGCATGCGCCGTCATCCGATTCTCGGTTATAGCCGCATGCATACGGGCGTCGATTGGGCAGCACCGCGCGGCACGCCAATCATTGCGACGGGTAATGGCGTCGTCGAGAAGGCAGGCTGGTCCAATGGTTATGGCAATCAGACCCTGATTCGTCATGCCAATGGCTATGTCAGCAGCTACAACCACCAGAATGCGATTGCCCGTGGCGTGACCGCCGGCGCAAGGGTGCGTCAGGGCCAGGTGATCGGCTATGTCGGTTCGACCGGTCTCTCGACCGGGCCGCATCTGCATTATGAAATGATCGTCAACGGAACCAAGGTGGACCCGCTTCGCATCCGCCTGCCGGATAACAAGGCCTTGAAGGGCAAAGAACTTGAAGCCTTCAAGCAGGAGCGTGATCGCATCGACGCGCTTTTGAACAGCGACGATAACGGCACCAAGCTTGCTGCCAACGCATCGACCAAGGGATAACAGAAAGCCGGGAAAGCAATGCTTGTCCCGGCTTGTTTATATGACCCGCGCAGGTCGAACTATTCGGAAAACTCGACGGTGACGCCTGCCTTGACGAGCTTGGCCAGTTCTTCTGCGTCCCAATTCGTCAATCGCACGCAGCCATGGCTCGACGTTTTGCCGATCTTGGACGGCTCCGGCGTTCCATGGATACCGTAAGTTGGCTTTGACAGCGCAATCCAGACCGTGCCGACCGGCCCGTTCGGTCCCGGCGGAATAGTCAGAACCTTATCGTTATTGCCCTGCTTGAAATTGATCTTGGGATTATAGGTGTAATTCGGGTTGATCGCGATACGCTCCACCTGCACGATGCCGGACGGCGACGGGTTATCCGATGAGCCGATGGTCGATGGATAGGCCACGACGAGCTTGCCGCTTTCATCATAGCCACGAACCTGCTTGCGTCCCTTGTCGGCAATAATTCTCGCCACCTTGGCGCGCACCGGCTTGCCGAGATTCGGTACTTTGACGATGGAACCCGGCTGATTGAAATTCACGCCCGGATTGATTTCCTTCAGATAATTTTCGTCGATGTGAAATTTCTCGCCCAGCATTTCCGTCACCGATGTATAGGCCATCGACGAGAGTTGCGCCTTATGGGCGTAATCTTCCGGGATCGACGCCACATATTGGCGACCGACATCCTCGTTGGTGATCGTATATTCGAAGAAGGCCGCACCACCGGTTGCTTCCAACTCGGCATTCACTGCCGCCTCGTCCGTCGGGTTGATGGATTTTCCAGTCAATTCGCCATAAGCGGCAGCAGCCTTGTCGACATTGCTGCCGGAGCGGCCGTCAATAACGCCGGGCGATGCGCCAGCGCGATCAAGCAGCACCTGAAAGGCTGCGATCTTGGCCTTGGCGCCCTCGCCCTTCGGCATTTCGATGGCCGGGGCCATATCGCTCGATTGCGGCACGTTGCGGGGCTGCTCGTAGCCGGGCTGACCGTAATTGTCCTGACCGCCATAATTCTGGTCGATGCTTGCGGAATTGGTGCCCGTATTATCGGGATAGTTTTCGCCGGACGGCGGCAATTCCGAACGCTGCACCTGACCATCCTGATTGCCGCGATAGCTCGGATCAGACGGGGCGGCGGGATAATAATTCGGGTCTTCCGGCACATTGCTGAAGCCGTCATAGGGCGAACCGCCATCAACCGGGCCGTTCAGTGTCCAGTTGTCGTCTTCCTGCGGATCACGACGGCTGTTGTGACCGCCATAGCTGTTGCGATCATAGCTATTGGCATCCTCAACGCTGATGATGCGCCCACGACGATCCATCGTCACGCGCCGTCCATACTGGTCGATGTAAACGCGCACGCGCCGGTCGTGATAGACCTCTTCGCCGGGATCATAGAGCTGCGCCAGTTGCACCGGGGCTTCCGTGAGCGTGGCATCACGGGTTTCTTCTGCGAAAGCGCCCGCACCGGTAGCGGGAAGCGCCGCAGAAGCGAACAATGCGAAACGAAGCATGCGTATGGAATGCGTCATGAAGGAAGTCCCAGGTGCCCGTAATATCAGACCGTTCAATCGGATCGTCAGATCATGGATGCCGCGAATATGGTTAATAACTGATTATCCGAGTATCAGCAGATGCCAGATGAACTGGACATGAAAATGGCCAAGTGACGACAAGTTTTATGAAATTTGTATCTGTAAAATTTCTTCACGCTTGCGGCACATCCGAAGCCGGATGCGGTAGAGCCCAAGAAAAAGCGCCGCAATCTTGCGACTGCGGCGCTTTGTTGGGGCAAGCGGGAGGTCAGGCTTCCACGCTTTCGTTCTTCGGATCGGGTTCCAGAGCACCACGAACCGGGCGGAAGTTGAGCCTGTCCGAACCGGCGGTGATCTTGACGAGCGAACCATCCAGAATGTCGCCCAGCAAAATGCGCTCGGCGAGCGGGTCCTGGACTTCCTTCTGAATCACCCGCTTCAAAGGACGTGCGCCGTAGGCCGGATCATATCCTTTGTTGGCGAGCCATTCGCGCGCATCCTCTCCCAGCTCCAATGCGATCTTGCGATCGGTAAGCAAGGTCTGAAGACGCTGCAACTGGATATCGACAATCGCCCCCATATCCTCGCGGCGCAGCCGGTGGAACAGGATGATTTCATCGACACGGTTCAGGAATTCCGGCCGGAATGCCGCCCGGACCACACCCATCACCTCATCACGAACGCTCTCGACATCGTCCTTCTCGCCCAGATTGACGAGATATTCGGCGCCAAGATTGGACGTCATGATGATGACCGTGTTGCGGAAATCGACCGTGCGGCCCTGACCGTCGGTCAGACGCCCATCATCCAGAACCTGCAATAGCACGTTGAACACATCGGGATGCGCCTTTTCGATCTCATCGAACAGGATCACCTGATATGGCCTCCGGCGAACAGCTTCCGTCAGCGCACCGCCTTCTTCATAACCGACATAGCCGGGAGGTGCACCGATCAGACGGCTCACGGAGTGCTTCTCCATGAATTCCGACATATCGATACGCACCATCGCGGTGTCGTCCTGGAACAGAAACGATGCCAGTGCCTTGGTCAGTTCGGTCTTGCCGACGCCCGTCGGCCCAAGGAAGATGAACGAACCGATAGGCCGGTTCGGGTCCTGAAGACCCGCACGCGCACGGCGCACCGCCTTGGAAACCGCCTGAACGGCTTCGCCCTGACCGATGACGCGCTTTGCAAGCTCATCTTCCATCCGCAGCAGCTTTTCGCGCTCGCCTTCGAGCATCCGGTCAACCGGAATGCCTGTCCAGCGGGAAACGACCTGCCCGACATGTTCCGGCGTCACGGTCTCTTCCAGCAGGGAACCCTTGTTCTCCTGGCTTTCAGACTGGGCAAGTTCCTTCTCAAGCTGCGGGATCTTGCCATAAGCAAGCTCACCAGCCTTCTGGAATTCACCGTTGCGCTGTGCGGTAGCCAGTGCATTGCGCGCTTCCTCAAGCTGACGCTTGAGATCGGCGGCAAGGCCGAGCTTCTGCTTTTCCGACTGCCACTTGGCGGTCAGTTCAGCTGATTCTTCTTCCAGATCGGTCAGCTCTTTTTCAAGACGCTGCAAACGATCCTTGGAAGCGGCATCGGTTTCCACCTTCAGGGCTTCGCGCTCGATCTTCAGCTGCATGACGCGGCGGTCGATCTCGTCGAGTTCTTCCGGCTTCGAATCGACCTGCATGCGCAGACGCGACGCGGCCTCGTCCACAAGGTCGATAGCCTTGTCGGGCAGGAAGCGGTCGGTGATGTAGCGGTTCGACAGCGTTGCGGCTGCGACCAGTGCGGAGTCCGATACGCGCACCTTGTGATGCTGCTCGTATTTTTCCTTCAGGCCGCGCAGGATCGAGATCGTATCCTCGACTGTCGGCTCATCCACGAAGACCGGCTGGAAACGGCGCGCAAGTGCGGCATCCTTCTCGACATATTTGCGATATTCTTCCAGCGTGGTCGCGCCGACGCAGTGCAACTCACCACGCGCCAGGGCAGGCTTGAGCAAGTTGGACGCATCCATCGCACCATCAGTCTTGCCTGCACCGACAAGCGTATGCATCTCATCGATGAAGAGAATGACCTGACCGGCAGCCGTCTGCACTTCTGACAGGATCGCTTTCAGCCGTTCCTCGAACTCGCCGCGATATTTCGCACCGGCAATCAGCGCGCCCATGTCGAGCGCCATCAACTGCTTGTCCTTCAGCGATTCGGGCACGTCGCCATTAACGATACGCAGCGCCAGACCTTCAGCAATAGCTGTCTTGCCGACGCCTGGCTCGCCGATTAGCACCGGATTGTTCTTGGTGCGGCGCGACAGAACCTGAATAGTGCGACGGATTTCCTCGTCACGACCGATCACCGGATCGAGCTTGCCGTTGCGGGCATCCTCGGTCAGATCACGCGCATATTTCTTCAGCGCGTCATAATTGCTTTCGGCAGAAGCGGAATCGGCAGTGCGGCCCTTACGCATATCGTTGATGACCTTGTTCAACGCCGTCGGTGTGACACCGGCTGCGGCAAGAATTTCAGATGTCTTTGCGGATTTCTCGATGGCCAGCGCCGTCAGCAGCCGTTCGACCGTGACAAAGCTGTCGCCAGCCTTGCTGGCAAGCTCTTCGGCAAGCGTGAAAACCTTGGCCAGCGGCTGCGAGAGATAAAGCTGGTCGTTGCCGCCCGATACTTTCGGCAGCTTTTCCAATGCGCTCTGCAAACCGAGGCGCACATCGGCAATGCGTCCACCAGCCCGCTCGATCAACGATGCGGCAAGCCCCTCATCGTCATCGACAAGGATTTTCAGGATGTGCTCAGGGGTGAACTGCTGGTTGCCGGACGAAAGCGCGAAGGTCTGTGCCGACTGAATGAAACCGCGAACGCGTTCCGTGTATTTTTCAATATTCATAATGTCTCCTTTGCCCTCCAGCCCTCTAGAGGCACCGGAAGATGTTGGGTGACGAAGCCCCCGCAAGGGCGGGCTTCATGTCTTTCCAAGACAGGATATGGGACTATGACCGCCTTTCGGCAAGGGTGGGCAACGCAAGCGCGACCAAATAAAAATGGCGCGGAAAACCGCGCCATTTTCAAATTGGATATCGAAACGCTTAAGCGTCCGAATCGACAGGTTCCGTTGCTGGCGTATCGCTGCCGGCATCTTTAGCAACACGGCGCGGACGACCCGGACGACGGGTGGCGCGACGCGGCGCAGCTTCATCATCAGCCTTTGCTTCGACAGGTGCTTCTGCCGGAGCCTCAACCGGTGCAGCTTCGGCAACCACCGGAGCAACCTTTGCAGCCCGGGCGACCGGAGCTGGTTCCTGTGTTTCCACGGGAGCTTCTACGACCGGCTGTTCGCCTGCTTCACCGGCCTGCGCTTCCGGGCGCTCTTCGGCATTGAAGCGTTCACGTTGCGGGCGGCGTCCACGTCCAAGGCGGCGATCGCGATTGTCACGTTCGCGCGGCTGGCGGCTTTCGCCGCTTTCCTCGCCATAGATTACTTCGGCAGGGGTGCCTTCGATGACCGGCTGCGGGCCCGAACCATTGACCGGACGCGGCTCTGCGGCCACGGCTGGCGTGAAGCCGGTATCGTCGTCATCGGCGCCGTCATCGTCGAAGGTTTCTTCGCGCTGGAACGGCACCGGATTCTGCGCCATGGCAGCCATGATGATGCGGTTGTAATGTTCAGCGTGCTGAAGATAGTTTTCAGCCATCACCCGGTCGCCAGAAGCCTGAGCGTCACGCGCGAGGGTCGAATATTTTTCTGCAATATGTTGCGCATTGCCACGGATCTTTACGTCAGGTCCGTTGCTTTCGTAATTACGCGACAGAGGATTGGGGCCCTTGCGGTTATTGTTATTATTATTGTTGTTATTCCCCCGTCCGCGCATACGCCTATTCTGCTGTGCTGGCCTCATATTCATCTCTTTTCAGATTAAAGGGCGCAGAAACGTTGCGACGAAAAAAGCCGCCTGTTTCTTGCTATTGAGCCATGGAGGAAGCACGCCCTAAAACTTCCTACACATCGACTATTCTTAAAGCGCGCCGCATTTCATATTGTTCGCGTGACGCACATTAAGGGGTTGCTTTTATGCATGCCGTTCCCGGAAAACCGGTCCCCACTTTTCCGCGACATGCCTCTCAGCTCCGCATATCCAGATGGATGGCCGGAACCTGACGGTTGCATTGTGCAAGGCCCATTCCGAAAAGCATCGCTTTTCGGGACCATGCCTGAAAGTCGTGTACTTCCGTACGAGCCATCTCCAAAGGCTTAGACCCCGGGAGAGCATGACCTCAAATCGTCATGGAGCATTTCCGCCACGGCCCTCAAAAAGCGGGCAAAACCATTCTGGCTGTATACGGTGGCCGGAAACTAAACGGCTTCGCGGCAAATTCCAAGTGTTTTTTCGCGCCGTTGGGTATCAAAATTTCGTTTATGATTTTTGCGCAAAAAGCATGGCCCTTCTATGGCCGCCCAGATCACGCGCATCGTTTGCGAGTTCAAAACCCGCTTGCTCAAACAGCGCTTTTACATCCTGGAATTGTCCGGCGCCGATTTCTACGGCAACCATACCACCTTCATATAGGTACTCAACTGCCCGTTCTGCAAGGGCCCGGTAAAAATTCAGCCCATCCTGACCGCCATCCAGCGCCGCAAGCGGATCATGCTCGCGCACTTCCCGCGACAGACCGGCGATGTCTTCATGCGGAATATAGGGCGGGTTTGAGACGATCATATGAAACCGTCCGCTGATATTGGCGAACCAGTCGCTTCGCAGCGCCGCGAAACGTTCACTTACGCCATTGTTCGCAGCGTTGATTCGCGCCGTAGCCAGCGCGCCTTCCGACACATCGAGACCGATGCCATGCAATGTCTCGAAGCGATGCAGGAGCGAGATCACAATCGCCCCGGTTCCGGTGCCCATATCAAGCAGTTCGGCGACGCCATGTTTTTCGATCAGCGCTTCTAGCCGCGGAATAACCAGTTCCACCAGCGCTTCCGTATCCGGGCGCGGTTCAAGCGTCTCGGCGGAAAGCCGGAATGACAGGCCGTAAAACTCGCGAACGCCGATGATGCGATGCACGGGCTCGCCTTTTGCACGACGCTCCAGCGCCGCACGCAATGTCTCGACACGCTCGGCATCGATCTGCCGGTCCGGCGCGGAAATCAGATCGAGCCTTGTTGCGCCCGTCGCCCATTCGATGAGCAGGCGCGCATCAAGATCGGGCGTTTCGAGCGCGGCATCGCGCAACTGCCGTCGCGCCTGCGCTGCCAGAACGTCAAGACGCTCGCTACTCACGCTCAGGCGCCCAGTTCGGTCAGAAGTGCTGTCTGGTGATCGGAAATCAGCGCATCGACCAGTTCGTCGAGATCGCCTTCCATCACACGGTCGAGCTTGTAGAGCGTCAGGTTGATGCGGTGATCGGTAACGCGGCCCTGCGGGAAATTGTATGTACGGATACGTTCCGAACGGTCACCGGAACCGACCTGGCTGCGGCGCGCTTCCGAGCGTTCACTTTCCGCCTTCTGCCGTTCCATATCGTACAAGCGGGCGCGCAGGATCTGCATGGCGCGGGCGCGGTTCTGATGCTGGGATTTTTCCGCCTGAACCACCATGATGCCGGTCGGAATATGGGTGATGCGCACGGCCGAGTCAGTCGTGTTGACATGCTGTCCGCCAGCGCCCGATGCGCGCATCGTATCGATGCGGATATCCTCGTTGCGGACCTCGATATCAATGTCTTCAGCTTCCGGCAGCACGGCAACCGTCGCAGCCGATGTATGAATGCGCCCGCCAGCCTCGGTTTCCGGCACACGCTGCACGCGATGCACGCCCGATTCGAACTTCATCTTGGAGAAGACGCCCTTGCCGGAAACCGTCGCGATGATTTCCTTATAGCCGCCCGCATCGCCTTCGCTGGCAGAGACCAGCTCGACGCGCCAGCCCTTTTCGCTGGCGTAGCGCTCATACATGCGGAAGAGATCGCCCGCGAAAAGCGCTGCTTCCAGTCCACCCGTACCGGCGCGAATTTCAAGAATGGCGTTCTTTTCGTCAGCCGCATCCTTGGGCAAAAGCAGAATCTGCACTTCCTGCTCCAGCGCCTCGACGCGCTTTTCGACCTCCGGCAATTCCTCGACAGCCAAGGCGCGCATTTCGGCATCCGTCGACGCATCGTCGCGCATCGCCGCCAGATCTTTCGCTTCGCCACGCGCATCGCTCAATTCGCGAATCTTGCCGACGACTTCCTGCAATTCGGAATATTCGGAAGCAAGCTTCACATAGGTTTCCGAATCCGGATTGTCGGCCATCTGGCTTTCGATCATCGAGAACCGCTTCAAGAGCTGGTCCATCCGGTCCTGCGGCAATGCGATCATGTCATGTCCTAAAAACTGTCGTCCGTGTGCAAATGTGCGAAACCGGGCCTGCCGCATTCCGCGCCACACCCGGTCATTCTATGCAATTTGCCTTGCTATAACGGAATATCGTTGTCTTCTGCAAATCGAAGCATCAATTCGCGCAGCGAATGCGCGACGTTCGGCTTGTCCAGCTCTTCATTGAGAAGCGCATTCAGCTTCGTGGTATCGAGCGCGCCGAGCATCGCCTTGACCGGGCCGATGGCCGCAGCCGACATGGAGATGGAGCGGAAGCCGAGGCCGATGAGCGTCATCGCCGTCAGCGGACGTCCTGCCATTTCACCGCAGAGCGTGACCGGCTTGTCATGCCGGTTGCCGGTATCGACAATATGGCGCAGCGTCCGCAGGAAAGCCGGAGAAAGCTGGTCAAAACGACCGGAAATCAGCGAATTGCCGCGATCCACCGCCATCAGGAACTGGAACAGATCGTTGGAGCCGACGGACACGAAATCAACCGCCGTCATCAGCTCGTCCAGCTGCCACAACAGGGCTGGAACTTCGACCATCGCGCCAAGCTTCATCCGCGTCGGAAGCGCATGCGCAAACCGCGACAGATGGCGCACCTCGCGCTCGATGATCTCACGCGCCGCCTTCACCTCGGCAACTTCCGTCACCATCGGTAGCATGAGCTTCAGTTCACGTCCGCCCGCCGCCTTCAAAAGCGCGCGCAGCTGGGTGCGCAGCAGACCCGGACGGTCGAGCGTGAGACGGATGGCGCGCCAGCCAAGCGCCGGGTTTTCTTCCTGCGCCGATGCGCTGAAGTAAGGCAGCACCTTGTCGCCACCAATATCGAGCGTGCGGAAAGTGACCGGCTTGTCGCCCGACGCTTCCATGACCGAGCGATAGAGCCGCTCCTGCTGCTCCGCCCGCGGGAAAGTCGAGGCGACCATGAACTGCAGCTCGGTGCGGAACAGGCCGATGCCCGATGCGCCCGATGCCGCAAGCTGCGGCAGGTCGACCAGAAGGCCCGCATTCATCAAAAGCGAAATATCGACGCCATCCTTGGTCAAGGCGGGCTTGTCGCGCAATTCGCGATAATGCGCCTGACGCCGCGCCCGGAAGCGAACCTTTTCCGCATAGGCCGATTCGAGATCGGACTGCGGACGCAGATGCACCACGCCCTCGTCGCCATCGACGATGGCGGCATCGTTGTTTTCCGCCATGGAAACGGCGCCCTTGGCCTGCCCCACCACGGGAATCCCCATAGCGCGCGCCACAATCACCACATGGCTCGTCGCGGCGCCGTCTTCCAGCACCACGCCGCGCAAACGCTCACGCGGATAGTCCAGCAATTCGGCGGCGCCCATGGAGCGCGCCACGATGATCGCATCCTTGACCAGCGATTCGGCCATCGTCTTGATGTCGCGGCCCATCAGCTGGCGCAGCAGACGATTGGCAAGATCATCAAAATCCGACAGGCGCTCGCGCATATAGGGATCGGTCAGATGCATCATCCGCGCGCGCGTGTCGCTCTGCACCTTTTCGACTGCGGCTTCTGCGGTCAGACCGTTATGGATCGCCTCTTCCAGACGCCGCACCCAGCCACGATCATGCGCGAACATGCGATAGGCTTCCAGCACTTCGCGATGCTCGCCCTCAATGGCCACATCGCGGCGCGACAGCATGTCATCGATGGAAATGCGCAGGGAACCGAGCGCCTGATCGAGACGGGCAAGTTCCGCCTGACTATCCTCATTGAAGAGATTGGTGACGACAATGCGCGGCTCATGCAGCACGACGTGACCAAGACCGATGCCGTCATTGAAGGCCGCCCCGGTCACGCTCATCGGGCGGCCCATATCAAGGTCGATGCCGGGGCGCACGAGCTTCAGCCCATCGCCGGATGCGATGATTTCGGCAAGTACCATGGCTGTCGTTTCAAGCGCTTCGACTTCATCTTCACGATAGGCGCGCTTGGTGCGGTTCTGCACGACGAGAACGCCCATCGTGCGGCCTGCGCGCAGCACGGGAACGCCGAGGAAAGAATTATACACTTCTTCGCCCGTTTCCGGCAGATAGGCGAAAGCCGGATGGCTTTGCGCATCGGTGAGGTTCAACGGGCGCGCGCTTGCAGCAATCGTGCCGACAAGACCCTGACCGAGACGCAATTGCGCCAGATGGACCGACTGAGGGTTCAAACCTTCGGTGGCATAGAGTTCGAGTACGCCGTCAGCGCGAAGCACATAGAAGGAGCAGACTTCCGCGACCATATTCTGCGCGATTTCACGGACGATCCGGTCAAGGCGCGGCTGCGGCTCAAGCGGCTCAGCCATCAATTCGCGCAGCCGCTTCAGCAGCACGCGGGGACCGGTTGTCTGATCGCGCATGATCGTCGGACACTCCTCTTGTGCAGTTTCGGCACCGAGGTGAAGCGGCTTTCCGTGCGAACTGCGGCGAATAAAGAGAAAACGGCTTTGCTTGCTCCGTACTACCGAAAGCCGTTCGGACTGGTGGCCCGCTTTCGCCGACCGATTCCCATTACCCGCCCGCGACGCGTTACGCCAACCCCTTTGTGAGCATTTTTGACACTGCCGTCTAGTGCTTTAAGCAGAAATTCTGCCAGGTTCCGGAACGAAAAAATGCCGCGAACCATTTACGGACGCGGCATTGTTTCAAAACGGTTTAGTAAAAGCCGGGTTTTATGCCGGCTTAATATCAGCGTTCAGCTGATTACGATTTGTCGAGACCGTAGACGGCGTGCAGCGTGCGCACCGCGAGTTCCGCATAAGGGCCGTCGATCAGGATCGAGATCTTGATTTCCGACGTCGTGATGGCGCGAATGTTGATGCCCTTTTCGGCCAGCGCCTTGAAGGCGGTGGCGGCAACGCCCGCATGGCTGCGCATACCGATGCCGATCACGGAAATCTTGGCCAGACCCGTTTCCGACTGGATGTTGTCGAAGCCGATTTCACCCTTGACCGTGTCGAGAACGCGCAGCGCCTTGTCGATGTCGCCGGTCGGGATCGTGAAGGTCATATCGGTCTTGGAACCGTCTTCCGACACGTTCTGGACGATCATATCGACATTGATGTGTTCTTCGGCGAGCGGGCCGAAAATGGCTGCCGACACGCCCGGTCGGTCGGCCACACGCCGCAGCGAAATCTGAGCCTCATCTTTCGCAAAGGCGATACCTGTGACGGTCTGCTGTTCCACGATTTCATCCTCGTCGCAAATAAGCGTTCCGGGCGGGTTGATCGGATCACCCATGCCCGGCGCATCGGGGTCCGTAAAGCTCGAGCGCACGAAAGTGCGTACCTTGTGCACCATGGCGAGTTCGACCGAGCGCACCTGCAAAACCTTGGCGCCAAGCGAAGCCATTTCCAGCATTTCCTCAAAGGAAATTTTTGGCAGGCGGCGCGCCTTCGGCTCGATGCGCGGATCGGTCGTGTAGACGCCGTCTACATCGGTATAGATATCGCAGCGATCAGCCTTCACCGCAGCGGCGACAGCCACAGCCGAGGTGTCCGAACCACCGCGTCCGAGCGTCGCGATGCGGTTATCCGGGCCCAAGCCTTGGAAACCGGCCACAACAGCAACCTGTCCCATTTCCATGCGACGGATGATTTCCGAACCGTCGATGTCCTGAATACGGGCCGCGCCATGCGCATTGTCGGTCTTGATTTGAATCTGCCAGCCCTGCCACGAACGCGCATCGACACCAATCGACTGAAGCGCAATTGCCAGAAGGCCGCTCGTCACCTGTTCGCCGGAAGCGACGATGGTGTCATATTCGCGCGCATCATAGAAAGGCGAACTGGCGCCACATACCTTCGGCATGTTCTGAACCCAGTTGACCAGTTCATTGGTCTTGCCGGACATGGCCGAGACGACAACAGCAACCTGATTGCCCGCCTCGACCTCGCGTTTGACGTGGCGCGCCACATTATAGATGCGTTCCAGATCGGCCACCGAAGTGCCGCCGAATTTCATCACGATGCGCGCCATTTAAGGATACGTCCCGCTATTTTGAAAATTACACTCTCACCTGTCCAAACCTTATAATCTTGCGACAGGCAAACCCGGGGTCACATAGCTAATATGTCGCGGTTCCGCAAGGCCGCGATTCGCAAGAACGTTCCGATAGGGCCACGAATGCCGGAATTTGATTTGCAGCTTGACTTTGAAGCGCTACCTTGAGAGCAGAACTGCACGCTTCCGCAGCTGGAGAATGAAATGACCGAGACTGCCCGCACCACCATCGACGCTTCCGAGATCGAGCATTTCTCGCGCATTGCCGCAGAATGGTGGAACCCGCAGGGCAAGTTCCGCCCGCTGCACAAATTCAATCCGACGCGCCTTGCCTATATCAAGGAAAAAATCTGCGTCAGGTTCAATCGCGATCCGAATTCGCCGCGCCCCTTCGAAGGACTGCGCCTGCTCGACATCGGTTGCGGCGGCGGCCTTCTTTGCGAACCGATGGCGCGTCTCGGTGCAACCGTGATCGGCGCGGACGCCTCCACCACCAACATCGAGGTTGCGAAAATCCACGCCGCGCAAAGCGGCGTCGAGGTCGACTACCGCGCCACGACGGCGGAAGCTCTGGCCGAGGCAGGGGAGAAATTCGACGTGGTTTTGAACATGGAAGTGGTCGAGCATGTTTCGGACGTCGATCTGTTCATGTCCGCGACCAGCGAAATGGTGAAGCCTGGCGGGCTGATGTTCGTCGCCACCATCAATCGCACGCTGAAAGCCTATGGTCTGGCGATTATCGGCGCGGAATATGTGCTGCGCTGGCTGCCGCGCGGCACGCATCAATATGAAAAACTGGTGCGCCCGGAAGAGCTGGAATCCGCACTTTCGAAAGGCGGGCTGCGCCTCATCGACAAGCTGGGCGTCACCTATAATCCGCTTGCCGACAGCTGGAGCCGCTCCCGCGATACGGATGTGAATTATATGGTTCTGGCCGAGCGGCCCGAATAATCATCCAATAATCAGCTTTAATAATTATCCCTTCTGGGCTCTGGTTGTCATCGCCACACCAATCGCGATGACGACAGCACCGATCCATGTGAGGGGCGGATAATGCTCGCCCAGAAACAGCGTGCCGGAAATGAGTCCGAGCGCTGCGGCCACATAGCCGATCTGGCTGAGATAGACCGGTCCGCCCACCGCTTGTAGCCGGAAGAACAGCGCGAACATTCCAGCTGACGCAATCGCCTGTGCTGTGGCAGCCCATGGTGCAAGCGCAAATGTCTCAACCGGAAAACCGCCGGTGAACAGCAAAATTCCTGCAAAAAGCATGATGGCGGAAGCCAGATGACTGCCTGCCGCAAGCTCCGTCGGATCGGAGTTTTTTGGCCAGTCCAGTGTGCGATAGACATTGCCGCAGGCGAGAAACACCGGAATAAGCAAGGCGGCCGCAACCCAGAGCGGATCGGCGGGTTTGCCGACCTCGCCGCGTGTCAGCGCCACGAGGATTGCGCCGATGAAGCCGACGGCAATACCGCCAATGCCCAGCGCATTGGGACGGCGTAAGCCGAAACCCATCGAAATCACCAGCGTGATAACCGGTGACAGCGTGTACATGATTCCCGTGAAACCAGCGCCGAGACGCGGAATTGCCGACAGGATCAGAAGATTGGGCAAGGCATAGGAAATGATTGCCGTGCAGACGTAATAGCGTGCGCGCCCGCCGGAAAAGCCGAGGCTTTTTCCCCGCAAAAGCAGAAGGGCAAGCAAGATCACGCCAGCACTGGCGGAAAACAGAAAGGTCCACATGGCAGGCGGGACGCCCGCCTGGGCGGCGATTTTTCCCAGAGGCAGGATAAGCCCCAGCAAGGTGCCGGTGGCCAGAAGCAGAAAGGAGGCGGACTCCATCAATTTCATGCGTTCGGCCTCCCCTGCCGTGCTGTCATGCCGAACAGGTGTCGGGCGGAAACCTAATTCTGATCTTCCGGGAAAACCGGCAATGGCATCACGTCAACGCCGTCTTCAAGCAGCGAATGCACGTCCTCACGCGAGGCTTCGCCATAGATGCCACGCTGTTCCGTTTCCCCGAAATGGATCTTGCGCGCTTCCTCGGCAAATTTGTCACCGACATAATCCGCATTCTCGCGGACCTTGCGGCTCAAATCGCGCATTTCTTCAAGAACCTTCTTCTGGGCTTCACCCAGCGCCATTGCGATCTTTTCCTTCGCCCGCGCCGTCGAGACGGCAGGAGCCATCAGAGCCTTCTGCACCTGATGCGAATTGCAGACCGGACAGGAGACGAACTTCATCTCCGACTGCCGATCGAAATCGGCATTGTCGCGGAACCAGCCCTCGAATTCATGGCCGTGATCGCAATGAAGCGAAAAGCGGATCATGGAATTATGCATCCTCTTTCTGTTTTGCGGTTACCGTCTTCACGGTAAACTCGCGCGCATTCTTCAAATTCGGCACCTTGCCGCGCGCCGCAGCACTTTCGGCAACATCGATATCGGCAACGATCACAGCCGGTTCATCATGGTTGGCTTCGGCCAGCACCTTGCCCCAGGGCGACACGATGATCGAATGCCCATAGGTCTCGCGCCCGTCCTCGTGCAATCCGCCCTGCGCCGCCGAGATCAGGAATGCGCCATTTTCGATGGCCCGCGCACGCTGCAAGATGTGCCAGTGCGCCTCGCCGGTCTGTTTGGTGAAGGCGGCGGGACCGGTAATCACATTGGCGCCAGCAAGCGCCTGTGCGCGGAAAAGCTGCGGGAAGCGAATGTCGTAGCAGATCGCCATACCGATATTGGCGAAAGGCAGTTCGGCGACAACCGTTTCCTTGCCCGGCTCATAGGTTGCCGATTCGCGCCAGCTTTCGCCATTGTCGAGATCGACATCGAACATATGGATCTTGTCATAGGTGACGAGCTTTTCGCCGGAGGGCGTAAACAATCCGGCGCGATTGGCAATCCTGCCATCGCCCGCATCAATGGCCGTCGAGCCGATATGCAGGAAGATGCCATGCTTTGCCGCCAGCGCCGACGCTGCCTTGAAAACAAGGTCATTGGCTTCGTCGCGCAGGCTTGCCTTGAACGCCACGCGATCACGCATCATCGCGCCGGTCATTTCGGGCGATTGCACGTAAGTCGCGCCCTGCGCCGCCGCTTCAGCGACAAGTTTCTCCAGATCCTCGATATTGCGGACAACATCAGTGCCGGAACGCATCTGTAGTGCGGCAGCGCGAAACGTGCTCATCGGTTTCTCCCCCGTTATAAAAATTAATTCAGTTCGCCGGTCCTGAGCAGACCATCAAGCTTGCCCTGACTGTCCAGCGCGAAGAGATCGTCGCAGCCGCCGACATGCACGGCGCCGACGAAAATCTGCGGGAAGGTGTTGCGGCCCGAACGCTCTTGCATTTCGGCGCGCAGTTCCGGCGTAGCGCCCGCATTGATCTCGTTGAACTCCACGCCCTTGCGGGTCAGAAGATCGACTGCACGCGAGCAATAAGGGCAGCCGGGACGCGTATAGATGGTGACATCAACCATGAAAAACTCCATTCGTTGCCACACTATATAGTCGGCAACGCTCCGCTCTGGAAGACCCTCCCGGTTTCACGACGGTGTGTGCAGGCTTGTTCTTGCCCGCAAGTTTCAATCAGGCAGAACACGGCTGAATGTCAGAACATCGACGCTTTTTGCCCCGCCGCGCAGCAAGGCGCGTGTTGCGGCCTTCACCGTCGCGCCCGTCGTGTAAACATCATCGATCAGCAGGACGCGGCGTCCGCGCACGTGAATTTCCTGCTCCTTCGGCACACGGAAGGCACCATCCACATTGCGTTTGCGCTCCTTGGAGCCAAGCCCGATCTGCTGCTCGGTGCGCCGGATGCGGTTCAGGGCTTGCGGCGCAAAAGGCAGTGCACTCTGCTTTGCCAGCGCCCGCGCAAGCTCGGCTGACTGGTTGAAACGGCGGCTCCAGAAGCGCCAGCGATGCAGCGGCACCGGCAGGATCACCTCGCACTCCTCCAGCAATTCACGGCCTGCGCGCTGCATCCAGCGCGCCATCCATGGCGCGAGATCGGTGCGGTCATGGAATTTCAGCGCCACGGCCATGCGCTGCGCCGCCCCGCGATGCACCACCGCCGACCGCACGCGACGAAACGGCGGCGGATCGGCAATAGCCTCAGCGCTCATGAAGCCGTCGCCAAAGTCGTGACCAAACGGCACACCCAGCACCGGGCAATAAGGCCGCTCGATAAAGCGAAGTTGCGACCAACAGGCCGGGCACAATGTCCCCGGTTGCGAGACATGCGCCTGACAGCCGACACAGTTTGCTGGAAACAACAGATTGGTAGTCGTGCGCAGCAGATGCCGCGCAGCGAACCGCACGCCAGCGTAAAGCCTGCGCAAAAAGGTTTGATGCGGTGTATCATCATCCGCCATTGCATTCGCCCCCGTTCGAATGCATCTATGCCCGCGACTAAAGCGCGTCGCGCTTTATCTATTTGTTTCTACGCATGTCGTTGCCGGAAAACCGGTTCCCACTTTTCCGCGACATGCTTTACACTATACGCCGCGTAGCAAAAGAAAAGACGGATTCCATGCCTGCCCCCGAAAGCGCGATCTTCGACCGCGATCTACAGCTTGCCTTTCGCCGCCGCGCTTTTCGGCGTGCCGAACCGGGTGCCGATTTTCTGTTGCGGCGCGTGGCCGAAGACCTTGCCGACCGTCTGGATACCGTCGAGCGTCGCTTTCCCGTCGCCATCGATCTGGCGGGCCATAATGGTCTTGCGGCAGCGGCCATTGCGAGTTCCGGCAAGGCGGACACGATTTTGCGCGTCGAACGCGATGCGGATTTCCTGAAAGGTCCGTTTCCGGCCATCGTCGGTGACGAGGAGATGCTGCCGATCAAACCCGGCAGTGCCGATCTGATCGTATCGCTGATGGCGCTGCACGCCACCAATGACACGCCCGGCGCCATGGTGCAGATCGCCCGCGCATTGAAGCCTGATGGGCTTTTTCTCGCAGCGCTCAGCGGCAGCGGCACGCTCGGCGAATTGCGAGAAAGCCTGTTACAGGCGGAAATCGAACTGACCGGTGGTGCATCGCCGCGCGTTTTTCCGTTTGCAGATGTGCGTGATGTCGGCGGACTGTTGCAGCGGGCGGGCTTTGCACTGCCGGTAACGGACGTGGAAAACGTGACGGTGCGTTATGATTCGCTGTTCAACCTGATGGCCGATCTACGCGCCATGGGCATGCAGAATATCGTGCGCGACCGTTCGCGCCGTCCGGTATCGAAACGGCTATTCCTGCGCGCAGCGGAAATCTATGCCGAACGCTTCAGCGACCCGGACGGGCGCATCCGCGCTACATTCTCGATTATCTGGCTGTCCGGTTGGGCTCCGCATGAATCCCAGCAAAAGCCGCTCAAGCCCGGCTCCGCCAAGGCATCGCTGGCCGATGCGCTGAAGAAAGCCGAAGAAGAGTAATTAACAGTCGCCGCGATGGCTTCCATCCACATCGATGACGCAGACCGAATTCGGGTTCGGCTGAAGCACGCTCTTGCGCACCGTATAGGTCTGTGCGGCGGCACGTGGCTGGGTGGCAGGATCGCGCTTGATGGAGCCGGTCATGGTCCGATCAATACCCGCTGGCAGAACCGACTGGGCCGCAACCTTCGCCGCCTGATCGTTGAGGATCGGGACAATAATCAGCGCCATTGCCACAGCGGCAGAACCAAACAACAGCACCAGACGCAGGAAACCACGCCCCGCTTTTGTCAAAGTGGTGGGTGCATATTCGTTGTGATCGGCACTGAAATAATTGTTGTCGAAACTCATGATACCCAACTCCGGAGCGGCTCCCATTCGAGAATGCCGCAACGGAGTGAATCAGAGATTAACTGGCAGCCTTAATCGTAATAAATTGTCAGCTTTTTCACAGCTGTTGATAAGCGCTACCGATTTTCGAAAAGCTACAGGAGATCAATGAGGAACGGGATCAGCGGTTCATCCGCAGGGGGCATCGGATAATCGCGCATATCCTTCGGGCGCACCCATTTCAGCGCCTGCCCTTCCAGTCCGCGCGCAATGCCTTCAAAACGGCGGCAGACATAGAGCGGCATCAGCAGGTGAAAATCATCATAGGTGTGGCTGGCAAAGGTCAAAGGCGCGAGACAGGCCACCTTCGTGGTGATGCCGATTTCTTCCTGCAATTCGCGGATGAGCGTCTCTTCAGGTGTTTCGCCCGGCTCGACCTTGCCGCCGGGAAATTCCCAAAGGCCTGCAAGCTGCTTGCCTTCCGGACGCTGTGCCAGCAGCACCCGCCCATCGGAATCCACCAGGGCGCAGGCTGCCACGAGAAGAATGCGACGGTTCTTCACTTCGCTCATTTCTCGTTGCTCTCCCGATAGGCGTAACGATAGGCTTCCTGAAAGCCGAAGCGTTCATAGAGCGCGAGACCGGCGACATTTTCCGCTTCGATCTGCAGCCATGCCGTCCTAGCGCCAAGCTTTGCCGCCCATTTGAGCGCCGAGCCGACGACACTGTGGCCGTAGCCCTTGCGGCGCGCCTCGGGCAAGGTACCGACATCGAACAAACCGGCCATGACGCCATCCTGCACGCACAGCACATCGGACACTGCACGGCCTTCTGCCTCCAGCACGAACATGCCCTTGTTGGGGCGAATGCCGTCCAGAATTTCGGACATGCCGGGGCGCATCTCTTCCGGGCGCTCGTGAATGGAGAGCGACGCATCGACGAAACGACCGATATCTTTCAGCGGAATCTGGTCGATCTCGCCCGACAGATCGATCTCAGTCAGATTGCAGGTCATGACGATGGTTTCGTCCTGACGCTTCCAGCCGAGGCCTTCGAGATAATCTTCAAGCTCGACAGGTGCAAGCGGCGAAAGCCGGAAACACGGCACGCGGCCATAAGCGCGGAAGCGCTGCGCCGCCAGTTCCACACGGGTTGGAATATCCCGCGTATCGCCCGGATCAAGCGGATTGATCGAGTTCAAACGCTTGGAGGAATGCGCTGCCGTCATGCGGATCGCCCATGTTCCGTCGTAATGAACCGACGTGGCAGGCCAGGCGCGGAAACCTACGGCTTCAAGCTGGCGGACAATGGCAAGACTTGGTTTGGTCATTGGAATTCCTGCAAGCATTTCAACATCTGACGGCGCGAAGCCGTTTAACTTCTGTAATCGCCGTTGATGGCCACATATTCCTTGGTGAGATCGCAGGTCCAGACGGTGGCTTCCCCGCGACCGATGCCAAGATCGACATGGATGTGGATATCCTCGCCCTTCATATAGGCGGAGGTTGCCTGTTCGGAATAAGCCGGATCGCGCTCGCCCTGATAGGCAACGCGAATATCACCGAACGAAATGGCGAGCTTGTCGCGATCCGCCGGTTCGCCTGCCTTGCCGACAGCCATGACGACACGGCCCCAATTGGCGTCTTCGCCCGCCACAGCCGTCTTGACCAGCGGCGAATTGGCGATGGAAAGCGCGATCTTCTTCGCCGAAACGGACGACTTGGCGCCAGTTACTTCGATTTCGATCATCTTGCGCGCACCTTCGCCGTCACGCACGACCTGCAAGGCCAGCGACTTCAAAACGCGCTTCAGCGCCTTCTTGAATTCCTTCAAACGTTTGTCGGATACATCCGTGATCTTCGGCGCGCCGCGACCTGCCGCAGCGCCGGTTGCAAACAGCATCAGCGTGTCGGAGGTGGAGGTATCGCTATCGACGGTGACAGCGTTGAAGCTCTTGTTCGCGCCTTTCGACAAGAGACTTTGCAACACATCGGCCTTGATCGGCGCATCGGTGACGATGAAGGACAGCATCGTCGCCATATCCGGCGCGATCATACCAGCGCCCTTGGCGATACCGTTGATCGTGACGGGAACCTTGCCCAGCAGCACGGTTTCGGTGGCGACCTTCGGATAGGTGTCCGTGGTCATGATGGCCTTGGCGGCCTCGGTCCAGAAATCCGCGACCGCATCCTTGTTCATGTCGCCGAGCAGATGGGAGAATTTACTCGCATCGAGCGGCTCGCCGATGACACCAGTAGAGGCCAGAAACACATCGGTCGTGGCACAGCCCACGGCCTTTGCCGTGGCTTCCGCCGTCGCTTCGGTCGCGGCCTTGCCCTTGACGCCAGTGAAGGCATTGGCATTGCCCGAATTGACCACCACGGCGCGCGCCTTGCCGTGAACGAGGTTCTTGCGGCAAAAATCGACCGGAGCCGACGGGCAAAGCGAACGGGTGAACACGCCAGCGGCTTCCGCCGGGCGGTCGAACACCATCAGCATCACATCGGTTCGGCCCTTATATTTGATTCCGGCAGCGGCAGTAGCGATGCGCACACCGTCGATGGCAGGCATGGACGGATAATGTTTTGGAGCGAGCGGAGAAACGGACGCAGACATGAGTGCCTCAAAAGGGGTCGGTTCAGGAGGTTCGGTTCGATGGATCATCGAAATTCTTGATTCTGGCGCATTGGAAATGTTTGCGGGACAAAATCAAGCAGAAACAGCTGATACAACGAAAAACGCCCCGGAAGACCGGGGCGTTTTACATTGATCGAAACTTACTGCTGCGGCTGTTCGCCTTCAGGCGCGTCGCCCGCATCACCGGCGTCCTGCGCGGCGGCTGCGTCCTTCATCGCCTTTTCGACGGCCGGATCCTTGTAGTCGATCTTCATGGCATCGCGGAGCTTCTTGACCGTTTCGACATAACGCTCACGCAGAATGATCGAACGGATCTGTTCCTTGACCTGATCGAATGCAGGCGGCTGCTTGGTGCGACGATCTTCGAGCTGAATGACGTGGAAGCCGAACTGGGTCTGCACCGGCTCCTTGGTGTATTCGCCGGGCTTCAGCGCGAAGGCTGCCTTTTCGAATTCCGGAACCATCTGGCCTTCGGTGAAGTAGCCAAGATCGCCGCCATTGGCAGCGGAACCGTCAGTGGAGCTTTCCTTGGCCAGATCTTCGAACTTCGCTCCACCGGCGAGCTTCTTGATGATGGCTTCGGCTTCTTCCTTCGTCTTCACGAGAATGTGACGCGCACGCACTTCGACCTGAGGCGGCATGGCGGCAATTTCCTTGTCGTAGCGAGCGCGAATATCGGCATCGCTGATCTTGTCGACGATAGAATCCTTGAAATATTCGTTGTGCAGCGCGCGCTCACGCAGGAAAGCTAGACGGGCTTTGAACTCGTCGGTCTGGTCCAGCTTTTGCTTTTCCGCTTCCGCCGACATCGCCTTGATGTCGATCAGCGCGGCCAGGGCTGCCAGACGGCGCTGTTCAGCCGGAAGACGGGCAAACTGCGGATCAAGATCGCCCGCGGCCTGATCGACGTCGCCGACAGTGATGTCCTTGCCGTTGACGGTTGCCAGAACCTTTGCCGGATCTTCCTTTTCAGCGGGAGCAGCTGCGGTCTGTGCTGCGTCGGCAGGCTTGGGAGCGTCCTGCGCGAATGAAACAGCGCCAGAGAGGCTTGCGAGGGCAACGGATGCCGCAAGAACAGCGAGAGCCTTGCGATAAGGGGCTTTGAGAATGGCTTTCATATGAGATTCTCTCCTTCGAGACCGCTTACCGGCCCGATGAATGCGGCGGAATTTGGCCCGGCTACCGCCACCCTATCACGAAAGAGCGGGATTTCCGGCCTGTTGAGCAACGTTGACATCGCCCTAAGCCCCACTTATCTGTCCTTCGGCTTTGCGTCCAGAGTGTTTACAGCAATGCCCCGCAAATCTGCCGGGGCTTGGGCGTTCAGCGAGCGGCCGGGGGGAAATTGTGCCAAAATTGCGCCTTGAAGGGCTGCTTTAGCGGTGTACTTTTCTTGCATTTGTTTCAATACGCGTGAATAAAGCATTCGACATTGCCGGAAGCGCTTCCGGCTGAACGGACAGGAAAGGACCAGAGATGGTCAGCTTTGGCGGCCTCGCCCGCAAGATATTCGGTTCATCCAACGACCGCCAGGTAAAGACCCTGCGTCAGCGTGCGCAACAGATTACCGCGCTTGAGAAGAATTACGAAACGCTCACCAATGAGCAGCTTCAGGCCAAGACCGCCGAATTCCGCGCCGCACTGGCTGAAGGAAAGACGCTCGACGCCATTTTGCCCGACGCTTTCGCGACCGCGCGTGAAGCCGCCAAGCGCGTGCTCGGCATGCGCCCCTTCGATGTGCAGCTGATTGGCGGCATGGTGCTGCATGAACGCGGCATCGCAGAAATGCGCACCGGTGAAGGCAAGACGTTGATGGCGACGCTGCCCGTCTACCTCAATGCGCTTGAGGGCAAGGGCGTTCACGTTGTGACGGTCAACGACTACCTCGCCACCCGCGATGCGGAAACGATGGGTCGTCTTTACAATTTCCTTGGTCTGACGGTCGGCGTCATCAAGCATGGTCTGGACGACGATGAGCGTCGCGAAGCCTATGCCTGCGACATCACCTACGGCACCAATAACGAGCTCGGCTTCGATTATCTGCGCGATAATATGAAGTATGAGCGCGCCCAGATGGTGCAGCGCCCGCATAATTACGCCATCGTCGACGAAGTGGACTCGATCCTCATCGACGAAGCGCGCACGCCGCTGATCATTTCCGGCCCGCTGGAAGATCGTTCGGAATTCTACAATCTCATCGACACTTTCATTCCGCCGCTGGCAGACGAAGATTACGAAGTCGATGAAAAACAGAAGACCGCCATCTTCACCGAAGTCGGCACGGAAAAGGTCGAACAGCTTCTCGAAGCCGCTGGCCATCTGAAAGGCGAAAGCCTCTACGACATCGAAAACGTCGCCGTCGTTCACCATCTGAACAACGCGCTGCGTGCGCACAAGCTGTTCCAGCGCGACAAGGACTATATCGTCCGCAACGACGAAATCGTCATCATCGACGAATTCACCGGTCGCATGATGCCGGGCCGCCGATATTCGGAGGGTCTGCATCAGGCGCTGGAAGCCAAGGAACATGTGACCATCCAGCCGGAAAACCAGACGCTGGCATCGATCACCTTCCAGAACTACTTCCGCATGTACAACAAGCTGGCTGGCATGACCGGTACGGCTGCCACCGAGGCGGAAGAATTCGGCAATATCTATGGTCTCGAAGTTCTCGAAATCCCGACCAACCTGCCGGTGCAGCGTATCGACGAGGACGACGAAGTCTATCGTACTGTCGAAGAAAAATACAAAGCCATCGTGCGCGATATTCGTGCGTCGCACGAAAAGGGCCAACCGATCCTCGTCGGCACGACCTCGATCGAAAAGTCGGAACTTCTCGCCGAGCGTCTGCGCAAGGAAGGCATCAAGGATTTCCAGGTTCTGAATGCCCGCTATCACGAGCAGGAAGCCTATATCATCGCCCAGGCCGGTGTGCCGGGCACTGTCACCATCGCCACCAACATGGCCGGTCGCGGCACCGACATCCAGCTTGGCGGCAATCTGGAAATGCGCGTCCGTCAGGAACTGGCCGACATTCCGGAAGGTCCGGAGCGCGAAGCCAAGATCGCCGCGATCAAGGCCGATATCGCGCAGCTCAAGGAAAAGGCGCTGGCCGCAGGCGGACTTTATGTTCTCGCCACCGAGCGTCACGAAAGCCGCCGCATCGACAACCAGCTGCGTGGCCGTTCCGGTCGTCAGGGCGATCCGGGCCGTTCAAAATTCTTCCTGTCGCTGCAGGACGACCTGATGCGTATCTTCGGCTCCGACCGTATGGACGGCATGCTGCAAAAGCTCGGCCTCAAGGAAGACGAAGCCATCGTCCACCCCTGGATCAACAAGGCGCTGGAAAAGGCGCAGAAGAAGGTCGAAGCCCGCAACTTCGAAATTCGTAAAAACCTGCTCAAATACGACGACGTGATGAACGATCAGCGCAAGGTGATCTTCGAACAGCGTCTTGAAATGATGGACGAGCCGGACCTGACCGAAACGGTCGCCGAGATGCGCCGCGAGGTCATCGAGGACATGGTTGCGCTGCGTATCCCCAAGGACGCCTATGCGGAAAAGTGGGATATTGCCGGTCTGAAGGAAGACGTTACCACCAAGCTCAATCTCGACCTGCCGGTCGAGGAATGGGCGAAGGAAGAAGGCATCGCCGAAGAAGAATTCGAGACCCGCATCAAGGAAGCTGCCGACAAGGCTGCTGCCGACCGCGCCGAACGCTTTGGTCCGCAGATCATGACCTATGTTGAAAAGTCGGTCATCATGCAGTCGCTCGACAATCTGTGGCGTGAGCATCTGGTCAATCTCGACCATCTGCGCTCGGTTGTTGGTTTCCGTGGCTATGCACAGCGCGACCCGCTGAACGAGTA
Source organism: Ochrobactrum sp. C6C9 (assembly GCF_022627935.1). NCBI lineage: Bacteria > Pseudomonadati > Pseudomonadota > Alphaproteobacteria > Hyphomicrobiales > Brucellaceae > Ochrobactrum > Ochrobactrum sp. C6C9. The sequence continues at coordinate 26,599 of NZ_JABXGB010000032.1, forward strand.
CAAGACGGAAGCCTTCGAACTGTTCCAGTCCATGCTGGCGAACCTTCGCGAAGTGGTCATCTCGCAGCTTATGCGTGTTGAGATTGTCCGCGAAGCACCGCAGGAGCCGGAACTGCCGGTCATGCAGGGCCGCCACATTGACGAGACGACCGGGCAGAACGACTTCGACGATGCCGCATGGACCGATCATCAGCACGATGAGCGCGTCATCCCGGCAGCCGACCGGGACCCGGTCGATCCCCGCACCTGGGGTAAGGTCAGCCGCAATGAGGCCTGCCCATGCGGTTCGGGCAAGAAGTACAAGCACTGCCACGGTGCTTTCGAATAAGAACAAAACCCCGGCGCGCCAAACGCCGGGGTTTTTCTTTGCAGCCTTGTCTATCGATGCTTTAATCAAGCAGTAAGCATAGATGCGCGGGATTCAGGAAATACTCACCATTCCTACAATTTCCGCGTGAAATCTTCCGCTGGATTTTTCTTTTTTCCCTTTTTAAAGAACTCCCATCTAAGGTCCTGCCATCGGGCTCGTATCGGGACCGATAACAAGAATTCCAACACATCCCGAAAACGTGAAATGTTTTTCGGATAAGTGTGCGAGACAACAGACAACGAGACCGGGAGAATCCCGGCGCAAACAAGCGAAACGCTCATCACAAGGGCGGCGCATAACAGGGTTGGCATAGACGTGTGGTTTTCGGCAGCTGAAGCAGCGGGCCGGTTTTTACCCGGCACCATCGCGGCCAAACTCCGTCCTGTGACGGAGCGGCTGGATTCCGTGCTGACCGATAGCGGTCCGCAGGCGGCTGCACAGCGCGCATCGCTGATCGCATTTTCCGTTCGTGTGGCGAGCGCCGCCATCGCGCTCCTGTCGCAAGTCATCCTCGCTCGCTGGATGGGCGAATTCGAATATGGCATTTTCGTTCTCGTCTGGCTGACGATGGTGATCATCGGCGATCTCGCCTGTTTCGGCCTGCACACGACCATCATTCGCTTTGTGCCGGAATATGTTCAGCGCCAGATGTTCGGTCTGGTGCGGGGCATCCTGTTCACCGGACGCGCATTTGCCTTTGCGGCTGCAACTGTGATCGCGCTGATCGGCTCACTCGCGCTCTGGCTGTTGAAGGATGAGGTCGCCAGCTATTATCTGGTGCCCTTCATTCTGGGTTTCGTCTGCCTGCCCATGATCACGCTCGGCAACATGCTGGATGGTATCGCCCGTTCGCGCACCTGGGTCACTCTGGCGCTGACGCCGAGCTATATCGTGCGGCCGCTTCTGGTGCTTCTGTTCATGATCGTGGCGCATGGCTCGGGCCTGCCATCGACGGCGGCAACCGCGCTTGCCGTATCGATCGCCGCAACATGGCTCACCACCGTCGGGCAGTTTTTCACCGTCGACCGATCGCTACAAAAAGACATTCCGGCAGCCCCGCGCGACCAGCGCCTGCGCGAATGGATGACCGTCGCCCTGCCGATTTTCCTTGTCGAAGGATTTTTTTTCCTGCTCATCAATGTCGATGTGCTGATGGTCGGTCGCGAGATGGACCCGCAGCATGTCGCAATCTATTTCGCTGCGACAAAAATCATGGCGCTTGCCCATTTCGTCTATTTCGCGGTGAAGGCTAGCGTTGCGCAGCGTTATTCGGACCTGCTGCACAGCGGCAGTCGTGAGGAATTTGCGAGCTTTGCGCAGGCTTCCGTCCGCTGGACCTTCTGGCCCACGCTCGTACTCGGCATCGTCATCCTGATGGCCGGCTATCCGCTGCTGCGCCTGTTCGGCACAGCCTTCACGGAAGGCTATCCGCTGCTGTTCATACTGATCATCGGCGTGATCGCCCGTGCCAGCGTGGGGCCAGCGGAAAGCCTTCTCAACATGTCGGGCAAGCAGAATATCTGCGCCCTGCTCTATGCAGCCACACTTGGCGTCAATGTCATTCTCAATCTGGTGCTGATCCCACGCTTCGGCCTGACCGGCGCCGCAATTTCGACAGCTATCGCCATGCTGATGGAAGCCACGCTGCTTTCAACAGCCGTCTTTCGCACCATGCATATCGCTATGTTCATTCTCATCCCCCGAGATCGAGACAATAGCCCGGAGGGTATTTTGTAATGGCCGCAAAACCTTTGCTTGAAGAATCCGCAGGCGGAAACGCAGCTCGCATCGTCTCGGAACTGTCCGATACGGTCGCCGCCATGGATGCCGCCAAGAAGCTGGAGGAAAGCCTTCACAGCCGCGATATTCCGCGCAAGCTGGCGATCTACGGCGCTGCGGCAGGCTTCGAACTGCGCGACGAGCTGGACCACCTGAGCAACCGGACCATCGAACCGAATGTCTTCTTCAATGCGCGTTTTCTAGCTCCCGCCATGCCACGGCTGGAAGACCGTGAAGTGCGCTTCATGGTCATGCGCGACGAGAACGAAATCCGCAGCCGCCTGCGCTTCGTGATGCCCTACACCATTGAGCGTCCGGGTCTCCCGCTGTCCACGCCGGTCATCCGCGCCTGGTCCACGCCGTTCGGCCCGCAGGGCACGCCGCTTATCGACCATGACGATCCGGTCGGCGTTGTGGAAGATCTGTTCGATATTCTGGCGCGCGATCACCTCAAACTGCCCGATGTGCTGGTTCTGCCCGAAATGCGCGCCAATGGCGCTGCGGCAAAACTCATCCGCTCGGTCGCGGTCGGACGGCAATTGCCGGTCGTCGCCATCGAACAGAAAGAGCGTCCTTTCCTCAAGAGCGATCTCGACGGCGACAGCTATATCCAGCAGGCGATCGGCGCGCATCACCGCCGCGATTACCAGCGCCAGTGGCGGCGTCTGGCCGAAAAAGGCGAACTCGTCCACCGCATCTATCGCACGCCGGACGAAGTGCGGCAGTCCTTCGAGCATTTCCTGTCGCTGGAAGCCAACGGCTGGAAGGGAAAGCGTGGCACGGCGATGGCCGTAGACCGCTTCCGTGCGGCCTTTGCGCGCGAGGCGGTCAATAATCTCGCCGAACGCGATTGCGTGCGCATCCACACGCTGGAACTGGACGGACGCGTCATCGCCATCCTCACCGTCTTCACCGTTGCAGGCGAAGCCTGGACCTGGAAAACCGCCTATGACGAAAGCCTTCAGACTTTCTCGCCCGGCGTTCTGCTCATGATCGAAGTCGCGAAAAGCCACCTAAACGATCCGAATATTCTCAGAACGGATTCCTGTGCCGTGCCGGACCATCCGGTGATGACGAGGCTTTTCCGCGAGCGCGAAACCATCGAGACATTGGTGGTCGGACTAAACCCCGGTGCAGACAAGCTCGCGCGGCAGGCCGCATCGCAGATCCATCTTTATCAGCGCACCCGCAATCTGGCGCGCATCGTGCGAAACCGCATTCGCAGCTTCACGGATCGGAGCTAAAACGATGCTTTGCCCGCTATAGAAATAGCGGGCAAGATCAACAGTTTGTGAAAGCTTTTCCGACGTGTTATCATCAGCTCCGGGAGAGCGCATGACAGGCGGAAGAGGAGGTCCGCACCGGTGCAATTCCACCTCGCAAGAGGGTGCGAAGCGTTCCGGGTCATAACAACAGGACCGGCTTTCGTCTGGTTCGCAACCGCCATTGCGCCCTCCCATGGGAAGGAGATGCGCTATGGAATATTTCCACTATATCAGCACGCTGGATTACATCCTGCTCGGCTTCATTGCCGTGGTGGTGGTTTGGAACGTGGTTGAACACGGTCTGCGCCAAAGATAGTCCGCACCAAACCGGCAAGGTCTTGCCGTCGAAAACATTTGCGATTTGATTGCCCGCGCAAACGCCCGGCGTTCTGCGGCGAAGCGGCAGGTGCTGATCGCCCCAACGAGCGCCGTGCTTTCAAGCAACGAGCGTCAGGGCGTTGTCGGCTTTTCGACGTCCGACTTTTTAGCGCGTCTTTCAAGCTGACCGCGTCAGGCTGTCCTGTGCATTGGCCAAGGGTTTTGGCGGCTTTGGATAGGCCATTCATAACAATCGTCATTCCATGCCAAAACCTGCGCTTGTGGGCAATTGACGTTGTTTCGTTTAGTCGGTATATCCCAACCCGCTGTCCAATTCGGACCATATCGAACTGCTTCGGCAGACCTGTGCGGGTGTGGTGGAACTGGTAGACGCGCCGGACTCAAAATCCGGTTCCGAAAGGAGTGTCGGTTCGATTCCGACCACCCGCACCACTTCATTAAAAATCTCGAGTTTCTGTCACCCGGCCTCTTTCCGCCGGGTTGATCACGGCTATTCGACATCGCCGGATGGCACCTTCCCCATAGACCGAAAACGCATGTGCAACGTGCCTGGGCCGGATTTCGTTCGACTCTGCTCGAACCGATTTGCGTTCGACACAACCAGCCCAGTATCCACGCGCCTTTCAGCCGCTGACATGGCCTTATTTCGTAGTTTGCTACATTACGCAATGTTAATTTTGACTTTACTGTAAAGTCAAATACGATGATACTTAAACCGCACGTTGAAACCACAAACCCATCACGATCAGGCTCACGCAATCGCATTACAAAAACTTGATAAAATAAACCTCCCTCCTATCTGGCGACATATGATGGAAAACACCCAAAAAGAATATGTATACGTAAATAGAAACCTCCGCCTACAACTTGCGAACAACATTATAACGTCTTATCTGAACAAAAATCAGGTAACCCATGAGGAATTACTAAAGACAATCTCTGATGTCTGCGAATGCATCGGGGAGTTGTCGGAAGGGAGCAGCTTTTCTGCCGAGGAACCTGCCGAGGAACCTCCCGCAATACCTTCGGTAAACCCCGAAGAGTCGGTTTTCGAAGATTACATCATCTGCCTGGAAGACGGTCGCCGCTACAAGACGCTCAAGCGCGCCCTGATGAGCCGCTTCGGGCTGACACCCGACGAATACAGGCGCAAATGGAACCTGCCCGCCAATTACCCGATGGTGGCGCCTGCATCTGCGAAAAAGATGTCTGCATTGTCGAGAATGGAAAAGACCGAGAGCGCATAGGGCGTCTGTCGGCAAGGCTCGGGAGTGCATCCATGTTGCACTCCCGCTCCTTAGAGCGCCGATCTGATTTCATGTGATCGAAATGCGCTCCAGGGCAGCGCGACACTAGCGCACCAGATTCTGCCATGACGATGAAAAGTCAAACAATCCGATGCTCGTGCATCGGTGACGGATACTTGCGTGCATTTTCCGCCTGACGACCTCGCATTCCTTGCTCGCTTCAAAGTCCCGTCTCGCTACTTCGGAGGACCGTGCAAATGCGAAAACCAAGTCAGATTCATTATGCCTGGTACATTGCCCTCGCCTGTCTCGCCATCTCGTGCATCCGCGCCGGCATCGGCTTCCAGACCATGGGTTTCATCATCAATCCCGCGCGCGAGGAACTGGGCTGGTCCAATACCCAGATCACCGGCGTGATTGCCTTCCGTGAACTTGTCGCCGGGATCATGGCGCCCCTCGTCGGACGATGGGTAGACCAGCGTGGACCGAGAACCATCATGATTATCGGCGCGGTACTCGTCGGCTTGTCATTCAGCCTGACGTCTCTCGCCCAGACTTTCTGGCAGTTCGCACTGACTTTCGGTGTTATCGGCGGCGTCGGGGTTGCGGGCCTGTCCAACGCACTGGTGTTTCCGCTGATCGCCAAGTGGTTTTCAGCGCAACGTGGTCGCGCAACCGGGCTGGTTTCATCCGGGGCCAATCTAGGCGGCATCCTGATGTCGCCTCTGATCATCTGGCTTTTGTCGATTTCGGACTGGCGCTCGACCTGGTTCGTCCTCGGCTTCTTGCCGGTTCTCATTCTGGTGCCGCTCGCAATCTTCGTCCTTCGCCGCGAACCTTCCGATATGGGGCTGAAGCCGTTGGGAGACGAAACGGACGATGCGAAGGCCCAAGCCGGAAAAGCCGATGCCAGCCCTGATCTGACGGTGGCAGACGCGATGCGCTCGCCGGGCTTCTGGTTTCTCATGGTCGGCTGGAATCTTTCCGACTTCGTGCTGAAAGGTGCCCTGCTGCACAAGATCCCAGCCGCGCAGTCGCTTGGCTTCACCACCGCGCAAGCGGGCAGCGTCGTCCTGACCTACGGTATTTGTGCCATTCTGGGCAAATTGCTCACGGGTTTCATCGCCGATCAGTTCCCGACCCGGCTGGTGATTCTCTGCCTTTCGGCGATGCAGGCCATCGGGCTGATCCTTTTTATCAGCGCCAATAGTATCTGGCAGTTGCAGCTTGGCTACGGTGTGTTGAGCGGCTTGTCGGCTGGCGGGCTCATCATGATGATGCCCTTTCTGCTGGCTTCCTTGTTCGGTCGCAAGAATCAGGGCGCCATCATGGGTGTGGTCACGCCAATGGTGATGATCTCCGGCATTGGCGGTCCGATGCTGGCCGCATTGCTGTTCGACATGACGGGTAGCTACGTATTCGCCTTCGAAATCTACGCCGTCATTTCTGTTCTCGGCGGACTGGCACTGTTCGGCGCCAGTGTGTCGCGCAAGACATCAACAAAAGCTTGAACCAGCAGGAGGCTCATCATGTCCACAATCACTCTTCTCTATCCCGGCGATATGGGCAGCGCCTTTGCCAAATTGCTGATTGCTGCCGGTCATAAAGTCGTCAGCCCGATGGGCGGTCGCAGCGAGCAGACGCAAGAGACAGCCCGGTCAATCGGGGTCGAAATGCGGGACGACATGGCTTCCGCTCTGGCAGAAAGCGACCTCGTGCTGTCGCTCGTGCCGCCATCGGCAGTCATCGACGTGGCCGAACAGGCAATCGCGGCCAGCCGCGAACAAAAAGCGGCGCCGTTTTACGTCGATATGAATGCCAAGACGCCTGCCAATGCCGAACGGCTGAACACAGCTTTCGGCAATGCTTCGCTTCCATTCTGCAATGCCTGCATCATCGGTCGCGCCTCACATCTTGGCGACGAAGACCGCATCTATGCCAGCGGCCCCGACACGAAACCGCTAGAAGAATTGTTTGAAGGCCTGTTGCCAGTAATCGCACTTGGCGAGGAAATCGCGCAGGCTTCAGTGTTCAAAATGGCCTTTGCCGGTTTCAATAAGACCGTCGCCGCTGCCCTGTTCGAGACGGCCAACACGGCCAATGCGTTTGGCGTGACCGATTCCCTGTTCGAACTGATCGGCCAACATCTGGGCGGCACATTATCCGATTTCGGCAAACTGGTGCCGACCTATCCGCGCCACGTGCTGCGCCGCGCCGAGGAAATGGAAGCCCTGGCGGAAATGCTGGCCGACGCGAAACTGCCGAACGAAATTGCATTGGCCGCCGGAGCAACGTTTCGCAGCCTCGGCAACAGCGGCAGCTGGTCCGAAACAACGACGGGCCGCCAATTGCAGGGACTGCTATCAGAAATCGATTACCGCCGCTGAGGCCAGGCTAATCCGACGTCAGCGGCGGCTTTGCTTACGCCACGTCCAGCGCCTGCGCCAGATCGGCAATCAGATCGTCCGGATGCTCGATGCCGATGGATAGACGGATGGTCGATTCCAGCACGCCGATACGCTCGCGGACCTCAAGCGGAACGCCGGAATGGGTCATCGCTGCCGGGTGGCTCGCAAGCGATTCCGTGCCGCCGAGGCTGACGGCCAGTTTCAAAATCTGAAGCGCATTGAGAAAACGGAATGCTGCGGCCTGCCCGCCTTTGATATCGAAGGAGAAGGTAGAGCCGGCGCCCGTGCATTGCCGCCTGAACAATGCGCCGACATCGGAATTCTCATCCGCGAAGGGCAGATAATGCAGCTTTTCGACCTTCGGATGCTCGCGCAGAAATTCAGCCGTTGCCCGCGCATTGCTGTTGGCGCGCTCCATGCGCAGCCCCAGCGTTTCCAGTGATCGGCCAAGCATCCAGCAGGAATGCGGATCGAGCTGCGTGCCGATAGCGCCGCGCAAGGCTTTCACCTGCCGGACGATGGATTTGGAACCGAGCACCGCGCCCGCAATCAAATCGGAATGGCCGCCGACATATTTAGTCAGCGAATAAACCGACAAATCCGCACCGTGATCGAGTGGCTTTTGAAAGACCGGTCCCAGCAAGGTGTTGTCGCAGGCGCTGATCGGGCGATGCCCTTGCTGCTGCTCGATCTTTTCAGCCACGCGCCGGATGGCAGCGATATCGACGATACTGTTGGTCGGGTTGGCCGGTGTTTCGATCAGGATGACCGAAACGCGCCCCTTAGCCAAGGCTTCCTCGGCCGCCTTTTCGATTGCCGCCTCATGCACGCCATCGGCAAAAGCCACCGCTTCCACGCCGAAATTCAAAAACGTCTTCGCCAGCAGCGTTTCAGTACCACCATAGAGCGGCTGCGAATGCAGGATGACATCGCCGGGCCGGGCAAAGGCGAAAAGCGTGGTCGCAATGGCCGACATGCCGGATGAGAATAGCGCAGAGCTTTCCGCGCCCTCATAGACGGCCAGACGGTCCTCCACGATCTCGCTGTTGGGATGATTGAAGCGCGAATAGACCAGCCCCGCGCCGACACCGGCAGGCGGCTCCTTGCGTCCAGAAACGAAATCGAAGAAATCGCGTCCGTCTTCGGCGGTCTTGAAAACAAAAGTAGACGTCAGAAAAACCGGCGGCTTGACTGCGCCCTCGGAAAGCTCCGGGTCATAGCCGTAATTCAGCATTTGCGTTTCGGGGTGAAGCAGATGATTGCCCAAGCTGGTCTTGGATGGACGTGGCGCAGTCATGACGATCTCCTGAAAAGCCAAATTCCTCTTGCCCAACCAGATAGGCGGACAAGAGGAGCTTAACAGAGGTGATCGGCAATCTTCTTTCGTTGTTTGCCTCTCACGGGCAATCGCTGAACCCGTGTGAAACGCCCGATAGAAAACAAGTAGCTACCAATTATTTGATCACCAGAACCGGAACAGTGCTGAGCGACAGGACTTCCGCCGCCTGACTGCCGAGCAGAAGTTTGTTGACGCCGCGACGGCCATGTGAAGAAATGATGATCAGGTCGCTGCCGTGGGATTTGGCAACTTCCACAATACCTTGCGCGGGCGACTGGTTTTCGACATGCACCGCTTCAGCGGTCACACCGGCGGCCTGCGCCTTGCCCTTGGCCTTGGTCAGAATCTCGGTTGCCGCCTTGGTGATTGCTTCGCGATATTCCTGAAACGCAACAGGGCTCGACGCCCACTCCGCCGCAACGACGATGCCATAGGACGGCAAAAGCTCGGTCACCGACACGAAAGTCAATTTCGCGCCCGTTTCCTTGGCCAGTTCCACGCCCTGATCCACGCCCTTTTCAGCGAGTTCCGACCCGTCGGTTGCGATCAGAATATTCTTGTACATCACTCGGTCTCCTGTTGCCTGACAGCTTGATTATGCGCGCGCCGCTCTCACGGTTGCATTGACGCGGATCAATGAGCTTTCAGATAAGCTAATACGCGCACTCCCAATTTTGATGGAATTCACTTTTAAAAAATTCGATTATATAGAATATAATTCTAATCTTGATCCATCAAGCGCATATGCCCAGCTATGCTTTTGCGCTGTTTCCTCTTAAACTTTGCGCAATATGAAGGGAGATTACGCTATGAACAAACCCCTTGGCTCGAAGAGCGACGAAACTGCAGGACGCGGTCGTATTTACGGCTCCATTCTGGAAACAATCGGCAATACGCCGCTTGTGCGCATTGATAAATTTGCCAAGGAAAACGGCGTTGTCGCGAACCTTCTGGTAAAGCTGGAATTCTTCAATCCGCTGGCAAGCGTCAAGGACCGTATCGGTCTCGCCTTGATTGAGGCGCTTGAAAAACAGGGCAAGGCCGTGCCCGGCAAGACGGTTTTTGTGGAGCCGACCTCTGGCAATACCGGCATCGCGCTGGCCTTTGCCGCTGCCGCAAAAGGCTATCGCCTTGTGCTCACCATGCCGGAAACCATGTCGGTGGAACGCCGCAAGCTTCTCAAGCTGCTTGGCGCCGAGCTGGTGCTTACCGAAGGCGCCAAGGGCATGAAGGGCGCCATTGCCAAGGCTGAGGAAATCGCCGAAGGCAACCCGAACGCCATCATTCCGCAGCAGTTTGAAAATCCCGCCAATCCGGAAATCCATCGCCGCACGACGGCGGAAGAAATCTGGAACGACACCAATGGCGAAGCCGATATTCTGATCTCCGGCATCGGCACCGGCGGCACGATTACCGGCGTCGGTCAGGTGATCAAGGCGCGCAAGCCTTCCTTCAAGGTGATTGCCGTCGAACCGAAGGATTCACCCGTCTTGTCCGGCGGGACGCCCGGCCCGCACAAGATTCAGGGTATTGGCGCAGGCTTTGCACCAAAGACGCTCGACACCGGAATTTACGATGAAGTGGTGCAGGTTTCCAACGAGGATTCCTTTGCTAATGCGCGCCTGATTGCCCGCCTCGAAGGCATCCCGGTCGGTATTTCGTCGGGCGCAGCGCTGACTGCTGCCGTTGAAGTGGGCAAGCGCCCGGAGAATGCTGGCAAGAACATTGTCATCATCATTCCATCCTTTGCAGAACGCTATCTCTCGACGGCGCTGTTCGAAGGACTGGAATAATCGGCTTTATCGAAGCCTGATTTCAGAAAAGCAAAAAAGCCAGAGCGGGCGACCGTTCTGGCTTTATTTCATTCTGGGGTGCCTTGGGAGCGGCTTAGGGCACAGTCCGACCTGATATAATCAGATCGAAATGCACTTTAGTGGCGCGTGCGTGCTTCGCAAGCCGGGCCAGGTCCGCGCATGTAATGGCGCTCGGGCCGATAGCTCGGTGCGACGAACTCGCGGATGACATTAACGCTGTCACGCAACTGAACAAGAATGCTCATCGCTTTCACCTTCATCTCAATCATGTTCGAAATGATGTTCCGCGCTCAATGTGAGCTTGTGAAGTAATCTTCACTTCCGAACATCTTAATGAAAACTTTAACGATCAAAGATGAATAAGTGCTAAATCCGCATCGTTAACGGTAAGTTAATGGTAACGATATTCCGGTTTTCCACAGCTGCCTGAAACTTGTCACAGTTGAAAGTTCTCACAAAAAAAGCCGGTCAAAACCGGCTTTTTAGATCGATTGGCATTAGCACTATCAGCGGGTCGGCACCGGGTGCTCGCCGCGATAATCGTAAAAGCCGCGGCCCGTCTTGCGTCCAAGCCAGCCTGCCTCGACATATTTGACCAGCAGCGGGCATGGGCGATATTTGGAATCCGCAAGCCCGTCATGCAGCACCTGCATGATTGAAAGGCAGGTGTCGAGACCGATGAAGTCTGCCAGCTGCAACGGGCCCATCGGATGGTTCGCACCGAGCTTCATGGCCGTATCGATGGCTTCGACGCTGCCCACGCCTTCATAAAGCGTGTAGATCGCCTCGTTGATCATCGGCAGCAGGATGCGATTGACGATGAAGGCCGGGAAATCTTCGGCGACCGTCACGGTCTTGCCCAGCGCCTGCACGAAATCCTTCGATTTGCGGAACGTGTCTTCATCGGTGGCGATACCGCGCACCAGTTCCACCAGTTTCATCACCGGCACCGGATTCATGAAGTGAATACCGATGAAACGTTCCGGGCGGTCCGTCGTCGAAGCAAGCCGTGTGATCGAAATTGACGAGGTGTTGGTCGCCAGAATGGCTTGCGGGTTCAGGATCGGGCAGAGCTGCGCGAAAATCTTGCGCTTGACGGTTTCGTCTTCCGTCGCCGCTTCAATGGCCAGATCGACACCAGCAAGGTCTTCCATGGAATTCGCCGCGCGGATCAGCTTCATGGCGGCGGCGCGCTCTTCTTCCTGCAATTTGCCCGAAGAAACCTGACGCGCCATATTGCCATTGATGGTGGCAATGCCCTTTTCCAGCCGGTCCGGGGCAGCATCATGCAAAAGCACACTAAACCCTGCCAGAGCGCAGACATGAGCGATGCCGCCACCCATCTGCCCCGCGCCAACTATACCAACCGTCTTGATCGCCACCGTGTAACTCCTTCATCCTCCCCAAAAGGGGCCTGTCGAGCATATCTTTTCTACAGCAAGCGGAAAACCGCGCTTCGAATTGCAAAAGGCTCATCCAGCAAATGATAGGCTGAACGCCTAAAATGCAATCCAAAATTCTCGCTCATTACAAAGAACCCGCCCCAAACGCGAGACTAAGTCTCCGACTGGGACGGGTCGCAAAATAACGAAGCGGCGAGATCAGCCCGCCGCTTCGCAAAAATCAGAGAGCCTTCTGCAGCTCCGGCAGCACGGTGAAGAGATCACCGACGAGGCCATAATCAGCAACCTGGAAGATCGGCGCTTCTTCATCCTTGTTGATGGCGACGATGACGCGGCTGTCCTTCATGCCAGCCAGATGCTGGATCGCGCCGGAGATGCCGACAGCGATGTAAAGGTCCGGTGCAACCACCTTGCCCGTCTGGCCAACCTGCCAGTCGTTTGGCGCATAGCCCGCATCGACTGCCGCACGGCTGGCGCCAACCGCCGCACCGAGCTTGTCGGCAACCGGCAGGATCACTTCCTGGAACTTTTCAGCCGAACCAAG
>NZ_JABXGB010000033.1:0-28827 GCF_022627935.1 Ochrobactrum sp. C6C9
AGGGAGTAAGGGAGTAAGGGAGTAAGGGAGTAAGGGAGTAAGGGAGTAAGGGAGTAAGGGAGTAAGGGAGTAAGGGAGTAAGGGAAGAGGATCGCGGGCGCTTCTTCAGCGCAAGCGTTTTTTTCGGGGCTACGAGTTCCTACCCTATTCCCCTATTCCCCTATCCCCCTATTCCCCTACTGCCCTACTGCCCTCCCTCCTCCCCCTATTGACGCGTCACCCGTCTGCCATTATTAAATGCAAATAGTTTGCAAGTGCATATTGGTAATAAAGGTATTTAGCATGACACCCCATGGAGCGGGCCCCTCCGAAGGTCATGACGTCACTTTTGAAGGCTGGCGGCGGGATCGCGGCGAAGCTTCAATGTCCGATGTTCATCGCTCCGTGGCGGTCAACCGCTCCGGGTCGCGCTTTCGCAGGGCCATGGCCTTTGTCGGCCCTGGCTATCTGGTCGCCGTCGGCTATATGGACCCCGGCAACTGGGCGACCTCGCTCGCCGGTGGTTCCCGCTTCGGCTATGCGCTGCTGTCGGTCGTGCTGCTGTCCAACCTGATGGCCGTTTTGTTGCAGGCGCTCTGCACACGGCTCGCAATCGCGACTGGCCGCGATTTGGCGCAGGCCTGCCGCGATGCCTATCCCCGTTTTCTCGCCTGGCCGCTCTGGCTGCTGGCGGAACTGGCGATCTGCGCCACCGATCTTGCCGAAGTTATCGGTACGGCCATAGGCCTCAATCTTCTGTTCGGCATTCCGCTCGAACTCGGTGTCATTATCACCGCCGCCGACGTGCTTTTGGTGCTCTATCTGCAAAATAAGGGTTTCCGCCGCGTCGAGGCGCTCATCATGACGCTTCTGGCCGTCATCGCGCTCTGTTTCCTGATCCAGATCCTGATGGCGCAGCCGAAATGGAACGAGGTCATTCTCGGATTTGCGCCAACGGTCGAGATCATCCGCAACCCGGACATGCTTTATATAGCGCTCGGCATTATCGGTGCGACGGTCATGCCGCATAATCTCTATCTGCATTCGGGCATCGTGCAGACCCGCGACTATGGGCATACGACCGCTGAAAAGCGCGAAGCCATCCGCTATTCGACGCTTGATTCCACCATCGCGCTGACATTCGCCCTGCTGGTCAACGCATCGATCCTGATCCTCGCCGCAGCCAGCTTCAACGCGACCGGCAATACCGGCGTGGAAGATCTGGACAAGGCGCATGCCCTGCTCAACCCGCTGCTCGGATCATCGCTTGCCCCCACGCTTTTTGCCATCGCGCTTCTGTGCTGCGGCCTGAATTCGACCATCACCGCCACCATGGCGGGGCAGATCGTCATGGAAGGCTTTATCCGTATCCGGTTGAAGCCGTGGCTGCGCCGCGCCATCACCCGCTTTGTGGCCATTGTGCCCGCCGCCGTCGTGACGATCATGTACGGTTCGCAGGGCACGACGGAACTCCTGATCCTGTCGCAAGTTGTACTCAGCCTGCAATTGCCCTTCGCGGTCATTCCGCTGGTCATGTTCACGGCGGAAAAGAAGAAGATGGGCTCGCTGGTCGCGCCGCGCTGGGTCACGCTTCTGGCTGCCATCACTGCCGTTATCATCGTCGTTTTGAACCTGAAGCTCATCTATGACTTCTTCACCGGCGTACCGATCTGATTAATCCAGCGCATCCCGAAAAATGTGAAACGGTTTTCGGAAAAGATGCGCGTTAAAATGAAGGATCCGCGCAACGCCTCCCAAGCAACTGCGCACAAGCAAAAAGCCCGGCTCAAAGCCGGGCTTTTTCGCTATCGAAGAAGTGTCAGCCGGTCTGTAAGCCGGGTTCTGTATGGCCGGGCTTTCGCCCGACGTGGCAGCCATTCATCTGGGACGGATGTTGCCACCCGCCTCTTGCAACCCACCCGGACGACTGATCCGGAAACCGATTGCCGGTCCTTGCGAACCGGCGCGCCGTCCCTATTCGGTTTTGCTCCCGGTGGGGTTTACCGTGCCGTCTGCATTGCTGCAGACGCGGTGGGCTCTTACCCCACCCTTTCACCCTTACCTCGTCATCCCTGTCGTTGCAGCTTCTGCACAACGATACGGAAGACGAGGCGGTTTACTTTCTGTGGCACTATCCCTGGGGTCACCCCCGCCGGGCGTTACCCGGCACCGTGTTTCCCTGGAGCCCGGACTTTCCTCACCTGCCGCCTTTCGGCATATGACAAGCGCGGCTGCCCGACCGACTGACACCGCGTATAAATTCGCTTCTGCCCGAAAAAGCAACAAAAAAGCCGGTAGCAAAACCGCTACCGGCTTTTCGTTCACATCAAACGGCTTGAAACTCTACGCAACCGCCGACGCAAATTCTGGAGCGAACTCCAAAAGCGATGCTTAAAGTCCGGCCATATATGCCTTCACCGAGCTGCAATATTTCGCAGAGATCGGGTTCATGCGCTTTGCACCATGACCGGCATTGTATTTCAGGATCGTGCCGCAGGTGCTGCCGCCGCCAAGCTTCTGGGCCATGGCGAGGTATTTCATGCCGTACTGGATGTTCGTGGCAGGCTCATAAAGCCCCTTGGCCGAGCCGGAATAGCCCATGGCGCGCGCCGTCGAGAGCTTGATCTGCATCAGGCCGATTTCGCCTGCAGCACCGCGCACATTCGGCTGGAAATTGCTTTCGTGACGCACGACCGCATGAGCGAGCGAGGACGGCACGCCATAAGTGGAAGCGTAGCGGTTGATGATCTGTGAGTAGCCGCTGCCGCTCTTGACCGAACGGCTGGCACCACCGGACTTGGACGAACCGGAACGCGAACCCTTGCCTGCGGGGGCTGCGCGGTTGGTGATGACGGACGCCTTTTTGACCGAAGGCTTCGCCTTGTCGGCCTCAGCAACTTTGTTCTGCTGACGCGCCTTGAGAAGTGCTGCGAGGTTGGTTGGTTCACTTGCAGGGGCGCTAAGCGCCGGATTCAGGCCAAACGAACTCATCGCGCCAACAAGGGCGCTAACAATAACAAATTTTACTTTCATAACCTACCGTCTTGGAACGTTTCTTATGGGGGACCGCCCGTCTTGGGGGGAGACGATCCGTTTATTCGGGTCCCGTCCGGTATGAGCTCTCGAGGCCCATTTCCGCTGGGATTGATCGATGATCTGAAGGGGAAATGCAGCCGAAGATTGGTTGCAAAAGTAAAATCGTCTTACAGGTTGTAACAAAACCGACTCAATCGGACGTGAGTCGACGCCCCGTCACTTAAGCGAGGTCTAAAAGGCGATTCGGCTAAATTTTTGAAATTTTGAACGAAATTCTAATTAAATTGCGAAAGACGCCCGATGGATACTGCTTGATCAGGCGGTAACATTTTGCAGGGAAAAAATCAGCCTGTAGAGGGTATCTATGGTAGAAACATCGGCAACACCGTCTACATTTTGTGGCCGAAAGTGACGCTGAAATGCCTTAACCACGATTTCCGTGGCTTCATCGAAGATACCGGTGATCTCAATTCCATAGCCGTAGAGCGCCAGCATCGACTGCAAAGCCTCCACCGGCTGCCCCTGTTCGCCCCGCGCCAAAAACCGTCCGCCGCGGATCGGCGTCGGCTCCACATAATGCCCGACACCCGCCTCATGCAGACGTTTCCACGGAAAGCTCTGGCCGGGATCGGTCTTGCGCGCCGGTGCGATGTCCGAATGCGCCAGCACGTTTTCCGGCGCGATGGCGTGGCGTGCACAAATATCGCGGCTGAGACGGATCACCGCCTCGATCTGCGCATCCTTAAACGGCGGATAGTCTTGCAGAACGCCTGGATTGACGATTTCGATGCCGATAGATGCCGAATTGATGTCGGTCTCGCCCTTCCAGAAGCTCTTGCCCGCATGCCAGGCGCGGGCCTTTTCCGAAACCATCTGCAACACCTTCCCGTCCTCTAGAACGAGATAGTGAGCCGAGACCTGCATTTCGGGCGATTTCAGAATGTCGATCGCCTCCTGCGCGGTCGCAAGGCCGGTGTAATGCTGGATCAGAAAAACCGGCGTCTTGCCGTCGCGGCGCGGACCGAAATTGGGCGAAGGATCGAGCGTGGCATCGGGAAAATCGGGCTTTTCCAGCGCCAGTTCCGCCAATTCCTCATCCTGAAATCGGGTTGCCTCGCTCGACGTCTGCATCACGCAGCCTCCAAATGCTTTTCTATGCTCGCCCAAGCCGCGTTTATGGCAGCAAGGCGCGCATTGGCAATAGCAATAAATTCGAGCGGCAAACCTTCGGCAACCAGCCGGTCGGGATGGTGCTGCTTGACCAGCGAACGGTAGCGGCTGCGCGCAGTATCGAACGACACCCCGCGTTCAAGACCCAGAATGGCATAAGGATCGCCCTCGCCACGCTGCACATGCCGGATCGCGATGCGGTCGAAGGCAACCTCGTCAAAGCCGAAAATACCGGCGACTTCGGTTAGAAATGCCAATTCCTTTTCATGGACATAGCCATCCGCCTTGGCGATATGAAACAGTCCGTCGAGAATATCTTCCAGTAGATGGCACTCGGTCTGGCCTTCCTGACAAAGTCCGGCCAGCTGGCGCGCATAGCTTTCGAAACCCGCCACATCCTGCTTGGCCAGATCGTAAAGCCGGGCGACATGCGCGGTTTCTTCCTGCGGCACCGCAAAAATATCCTGGAAAGCGCGTATCTCGTCCTGCGTGACCACGCCGTCGGCCTTCGCCATTTTTGCGGAGAGCGCGATCATGGCAATCGAGAAGGCCACCCGCCTGCGCGTATCGGCATCGCCTTCAAAAACGGTGCGCACAGCCTCGATAACGCCTGTAATGGCGTTCGACGTCACTGACGCCACAAACTCACCGATGCGAACCCAAATCGACATGGGGCTTTTCTACAAAATTCCGTCGCGGCTGGAAACCGCCTGCATGAAGCGAAGTCGAAAAAACAATGATTTATATGCGCTTATCACCGGTCTGTGATAAGAAATGCCCTGAACTGTTATGGTGTAAACCAAAAAAGGAGAACGCCGTTCCCAATTAATTGGATTGAACGGCGTTCTGGCGTTCATTGAAGGAGCGTTGTGCCGTCGCGGCAGCAGCTTCTCCGGCGGCTTGGGCCTGCTCGGCATTTTGCCCGACAGCCTTTGCGGCGGATTCGGCATTGGTGCGGGCGCGTTCGATGGCAGCCGCCTGTTCCTCGGGCGTGGTCACACCGGCGTTCTCGCGCAGTGCCTTGACCAGATCTGGCCCCTCTTTTTCCGATGCGCCTTCCGCTGGTGCGGCAGGCTGGGAAACAGCAGCGCCGTCCTGCGCCGGAGCGGCAGCCTTTTCCTCGTTGCCCTTGCCGCAAGCAGCAAGCGCAACCAGAACAATGGCGGCAACGAAAAACAGGGTGTTACGGTTCATGACCAAAGCCATAACCGAAGATAGCCTGCGTTTAAACACGGAAATCGCTTGCGCGCCGTCTTTCCCGTAAAATGCCGCGGGATCGTTCATGCATTACACTTCCTTCTGGGACAAATGGCGATCCAGTTTCCCGGATCGCCATTCGTATGACGTTTACCACACGGGTCTATGACAGCTCACCAGCCGTAACTTGCCCGCGCTTTATTGATACAAAATAGCACCCGGGCTTAATTAGCAGGCGCAGTACCGGTACCGCCCGTACCCGTGCCCGGATTTGCCGGAGCCGGTGTTGCAGGCGTGGTGTTCGTATCATTGTTCGAAGGTGCGGCCGGCGTCGTCGGGGCCGGTGCCGGAGCGTTGCTTGCGCCGTCATCCTTCTTGTCGTTGCAGGCGGCAAGGCCCAGAAGCGATACAGCGGCAACAGATGTAATCAGAAACTTCTTCATTTTGGCTCTCCTTCCTAGCGTGGGTTGCTCGATCCGAGCTTATCCCTGTTGAGCATGGCGCAGTTTGCGCAGACACCCCTCTGCTCTTTTCATAGCTTTCTTCGTGTCCATCCGGCTTCTTACCGGTCGGGCACTTTTGCGGTTGGATCAGGCACAGAACTCCTGTCGATACCCACCGTCACAGAAGAAAACGGCAGACCAAAGGAAAGGTTCTCTCAATTAGTCTTACTGTCCGTAATAAAACGCCAATATTGCAGACACTTAATCCCGCATTTCCCAGTCAGAAGCGATCATTAATCCGTCAATCCCCTATGTCACAGCGATGTCATGCCCAGTGTTTAACTTTTTTGAAACCAAGCACGGGATTCGTCCCAAAGGGGAATTCATGGCCGACCAATCAGCCGACGGTACTATTCTGAAGCGTGCAGTAACTCAGAACCATGCGCTTTCCCGCGCGGGTTTTTCGGAACGGTTGTTTGCCTGGCTCTTTAAGGGGCTGGTCTATCCGCAAATCTGGGAAGATCCGGATGTGGACATGGCGGCCCTCGCCATTCAGCCCGGTCATCGCATCGTCACTATCGCGTCTGGCGGCTGTAACGCGCTTTCCTATCTCACCGCCGATCCCGCCCGCGTCGAGGCCGTTGATCTCAACGAGGCTCATGTCGCCTTCAACCGGCTGAAGCTGGCCGCGCTCAAGAACCTGCCAGATTACAGCGCCTTTTACCGCTTCTATGGCAAAGCTGACGACAAGACCAATCTGGCTGCCTATAAGCGCTTCGTGCGTCCGCATCTTGATGCCGAAAGCCGCGCTTACTGGGAAAAGCGCAAGTGGAACGGTCGCCAGCGCATTTCGATCTTCTGGCGCGATCTTTACCGTCACGGCCTGCTCGGCGTATTCATCGGCATGGGCCATCGCGTGGCGCGGCTCTATGGCATTGATCCGCGCGATATTCTCAAATCGCGCACCATGGAAGAACAGCGCAGCTTCTTCGACACCGCACTTGCGCCCTTGTTCGAAAAACGCATGGTGCGCTGGGCAACCGCACGAAAATCCTCGCTGTTCGGTCTTGGCATTCCGCCCCAGCAATATGATGCGCTGGCCACCGCCGGAAACGGCAATATGGCCGAGGTGCTGCGCAGCCGCCTTGAAAAGCTCGCCTGCGGCTTTCCGCTGACGGAAAACTACTTTGCCTGGCAGGCTTTCGGACGCGGCTATAGCGGCAACGAAGAAACCGGCCCGCTGCCGCCTTATCTGTCGCGCGCCAATTTCGAAACAGTCCGCGCCCGCGCCGACCGCATGACGGTGCAGAACGCCAATTACACCGACTTTCTGGCCGCCAAACCCGCCGCATCGGTGGATCGCTATATCCTTCTCGACGCGCAAGACTGGATGAACGACAGCCAGCTGAATGCCGTCTGGAGCGAAATCACACGCACTGCCGCACCGGGCGCTCGCGTGATTTTCCGCACTGCCGCCGAGCCGAGCCTGCTGCCCGGTCGCGTCGCGCCGGAAATTCTCGACCACTGGGAATACCGCGAAGACGAATCCCGCGCATTGCATGACCGCGACCGCTCGTCGATTTATGGCGGCTTTCACCTTTACGTCCTGAAGGACGCGTGACATGCTGCAAAATACTGAAGGCAGGCAGGGCAACAGTCAGGGCGCAAGTCATGCGCGGCTGATGGACCGGGTCTATCGCCGCCAGCGCCACTTTTATGATGCGACCCGCAAATATTACCTGCTGGGCCGCGACCAGATGATCGCGACGCTCAATGTGCCGGAAGGCGGCAGCGTTCTGGAAATCGGTTGCGGCACGGGCCGCAACCTCGTCAAGACGGCCGAACACTACCCCGATGCAAAACTCTATGGCATCGATATTTCAGCAGAAATGCTGGATACGGCCCGCAGTGCCGCCAAACGTGCGGGCATCGAAAGCCGCACCCGGCTGGAACGCGCCGATGCGGCGCAGTTCGATCCCGAACAGCTTTTCCATCAAACAGGCTTCGACCGTATCTTCATTTCCTATGCCATATCGATGATCCCGCAATGGCAATCGGTCATCCGCGAGAGCATTCGCCATCTGGCACCACAAGGCGAGTTGCATATCGTCGATTTCGGCGATCAAAGCCGCCTGCCCCGATGGTTCAAGCGCGGGCTCTATAAATGGCTCGACTGGTTTCATGTCACGCCGCGTCAGGACATGTTCGCCGTGTGCGAACGGCTTGCTGCCGAACGCGGCCTCACAGTGGAACGCCGCGTGCTTTATCACGGCTTTGCGTGGATCGCCGTCATCCGGGCTTTTGCATAAAATTAGGAGCAACAACGCCACAGGCTGGTGACGACCGGGTGCGGATCGCGTAACCGTTGTAGGGACTGATTCGCGACACCGGAAACCCTGCATGAAACGTCTCATGAGCCGTCTGGCCAGCCGCAATTTTCTTGGCCCCTGCTTTGCCTCCTGCATGGGCGTTTTTCTGCTTTCGGCCTGTACGACAGTGGATTACGATTTTTCCGATGTGAAAAAGAACGGTACGGTCGCCCGCATCCCACCTCCATCGGGTTCGGTGAAGGCGCCGCGCTTCGGCGACCGCGATCCGCATGACTGGACCGGCAAGACGCCCTGGCACTATCCGATCCACGGCACTGACGTTTCGAAATATCAGACCAGTGTGGACTGGAGCGCGGTCCGCGCCAGCGGCATTTCCTTTGCCTTCATCAAGGCGACGGAAGGCGGCGACCGGCTCGATGACCGCTTTGCCGAGCACTGGAACGGCACGCGTCAGGCAGGCATTCCACGCAGCGCCTATCATTTCTATTATTTCTGCCGCCCGGCCATCGAACAGGCACGCTGGTACATCCAGAACGTACCGCGCGATCCGTCCGCACTGCCGCCCGTTCTCGACATGGAATGGAACCCGCAATCGCCGACCTGCAAATTGCGGCCCAATGCAGCGGTTGTGCGCAAGGAAATGCGCATCTTCCTTTCAGCGCTCGAAAAGCATTACGGCAAGCGTCCGATCATCTACACGACCGTCGATTTCTTCGACGATAACGACCTGCGCCAGCTTCCAGACTATCCGTTCTGGCTGCGTTCGGTCGCGGGCCACCCGGACGAAAAATACGGCCCGCATCCGTGGACTTTCTGGCAATATACCGGCACGGGCAGCATTCCGGGCATCAAGGGCGACGCGGATATCAATGTCTTCGCGGGCGACGCAGCCACATGGAAAAAGTGGCTGGAAAGCAACAAGGGCCGTTAAGACGGGCCTGTTTGGCTGATCGCACCAAGTTTTGCTTCATTTCCGGGTCTTGTTGGGGCAATAGCTTTAACAATTCCCGGAAGGGCAAGCCTGTGCCCTGCAAAATAGTGTGAGTTACCGATGAAGTTTGTTGCTTCCATCATGACAGCCGCCCTGCTCGCTTCGACCGCTGTGTCGCATGCGCAGACCGCCAGTGCGTCTCCGGCACCTGCGGCTCCGGCTGGAACTGCCGTGAACATGCCCAAGCCTGAATGCGAAACCGATCTCGGCCAGTGGGTCGAAAATCTGGCCAAGGAAGCGCGTGAAGCTGGCGTCGGCGACAAGGGTATCAGCGAGCTGCACAAGGCCTCGCTTGAGCAGAAGGTGCTCGACCGGGATCGCAAGCAGACCGTCTTCAACCTGACCTTCACCGAATTTTCCAAGCGCCTCATCTCCGAAGCGCGCCTGAAAAAAGGCCAGGAAAATCTGGTTAAATATGCCGATGTCTTCAAAAAAGTCGAAGACACCTATGGCGTGCCGGGTCCCGTTCTCGCTGCCTTCTGGGGCCTTGAAACCGACTACGGCGCGATTCAGGGCGATTTCGACACGCTGAATGCGCTTGTTACCCTTTCCTACGACTGTCGCCGCCCGGACCTTTTCCGTCCGCAGTTGATCGCGCTGCTCAAGCTGTTCGACACGGGCGTTGTCGATGCGAGCACGACCGGCGCATGGGCTGGCGAAATCGGCATGATGCAGCTTCTGCCCAAGGATTATCTTGAGCGCGGCGTCGATGGCGACGGTGACGGCAAGGTCGATCTGAAGAACAGCGTTCCCGACGCCATGATGACCGCCGGTCGCATGATTTCGGAACTTGGCTGGAAACGCGGCCAGCCGTGGCTGGAAGAAGTGCGCATCACCAAGGATTTGCCTTGGGAAGAAGCCATCCGCACCAACCGCAAGCCGCACTCCTGGTGGGCCGCGCAGGGAGTGACCGGCCTGAAGGGTCCGCTTGGGCCGGATGACGGCGATGCCTCGCTGCTGCTGCCGCTGGGCCGCAAGGGCCCGGCCTTCCTGTCCTATGCGAATTTCGACGTCTTCGTCGAATGGAACAAATCCATCGTCTACGCCACGACCGCCGCCTATTTTGCGACCCGCCTCGCGGGTGCACCTGCATTCGATCCCGGCAATCCAATTCCGGGTCTGACGCAGGACCAGATGAAGGAGCTGCAAACCAAGCTTCAGGCGCGCGGCTATGATATGGGCGCGAAGATCGACGGCGTTTACGGTCTCCTGACCCGCGATGCCGTGCGCGCCGAACAGATGCGGCTTGGCATGCCGGCCGATTCCTGGCCAACCCAGGAGCTGCTGGACAAGCTCTGAGTCACACAATGAAGGCGCGGGCTAATCCCCGCGCCTTTTCCTTTCCGACACCCTGACCGCGAATGCCTGCCTCATGCTCACCACCCTGATCGTCGTCCTGCCCGTATTTGCGCTGATTTTTTCCGGCTGGGGGGCGTTCAAGCTGAAAATACTGGGACCGCACGCCATAGCAGAGCTGAACCGCTTCGTGGTTTATCTGGCGCTGCCTGCGCTGCTGTTCGACATCATGGCCAACACCCATGGCAGCGAACTCTGGCAACCGGGCTTCATCGCCGTCTTCCTCTTGAGCAGCGCCGTCGCCTTCGTCCTGCCCTTTCTGGTGCGACTGCGCGGAAAGCTGCCGCTTGCCGACACCGCGCTGGACGGCCTCAATGCCGCCTATCCCAATACCGGCTATATGGGCATTCCGCTGTCGATGATCGCTTTCGGTTCCGGCGTTCTGGCCGCAACCACCATTTCCATCATCATCACCGTTTGCGTGACTTTCGCCTTTGCAATCGTGCTGATCGAGATCGGCCTGCAAACCGAGAAGAAGCCGTTTCATCTCGTCTGGAAAGTCGTCCGTTCGCTTATCCGCAATCCGCTGCTTTTTGCACCAGCGCTTGGCGCGATATTTTCTTTCCTCGGGCTGACGATCCCCGCCCCCGCCGAAACTTTCCTGAAAATGCTCGGCGGCGCAGCATCGCCCTGCGCGCTCGTGGCGCTTGGCCTGTTCCTCGCGCAATCGCGCAAGGTCGAACGCGAAAGCGTCAACGCCATTGCATTCCTCGTGTCGATCAAGCTGATCGTCCAGCCGCTCGCCACATGGCTGCTCGCGGTCTATGTCTTCGGATTGCCGCCGCTGATGGCGGAAAGTGCCGCCCTTCTCGCCGCCTTGCCGACGGGCACCGGCCCTTTCATGCTCGCCGAACATTACCGGCGCGAGGCGGCCATCACCTCCAACGTCATTCTCTATTCGACGGTAATTTCGGTGGTAACACTCTCCGCCTATCTGGCTTTGATCCGCTGATAAAAAGCGGGATTTCGCATAGGCGCATTGTAGGAGCGGATTGTGGGAATTGTGGCTATTTCCCTGTAAATCCTGTCAGTTCTGTGTCTTTTTCATGAAATGTGAACAGATTTTTCAGGTCAAAAATTTCAATAACTTAGGTGGTAAACAGAAGGTTTTTTTCCCAATCACGCCAGGTTGCAGCACGAAATCTTCTTTTGTTCTCGGCTTTTTGCGCTTAGATTCCAGTCTCTACCAGCGCGCACCGGACGCTTGTCTGGCGCATATGAAGGAGACAGACCGATGGGACTGACACGATCTTTGAATGTCCTCATGATCTGTGCAGCATTTGCATTTGTTGCAGCGTTGATAGCAGGCGTCATACCGTAAAGCAGACGCGAAGTTACTTTTTAAGCATGTCTTTTTCCCAAAACCGGGACCCACTTTTGGGAGACATGCTTTGACCAATACGGCGACACAGGTTTCGAGGATAGACCGGTCTCGCAAGAAACAGAAAGCCCGCCATTTCGGCGGGCTTTCTTTATTTTCAGGCAGGCTCCAGCACCGCTTCCGTCTTCGGGCGAATGCCAATCATATGGCAGATCGCATAGGGCAGATCGGCACGGTTCATCGTATAGAAATGGAAGTCCTGCACACCGCGCTCGATCAGATCCATGACCTGTTCGGCGGCGATGGCCGCAGCCACGAGCTGATGCGTCTGCGGGTCGTTTTCCAGCCCGTCGAAACGCTCTGCCAGCCAGGCCGGAATATGCGTCGCGGAACGGGCGCAGAAATTCTTGACTTGCTTGAAATTATGCACCGGCAGAACACCCGGAACGATCGGGATATAAATCCCCGCCCGGCGCACGCGCTCGACATAACGCTCATAAAGATCGTTTTCGAAGAAGAACTGCGTGATGGCGCGGGTGGCGCCAGCATCGACCTTGCGCTTCAGCATGTCGATATCGGTCGCGAAATCCGGGCTTTCCGGATGCTTTTCCGGATAGGCGGAAACCGAAATGTCGAAATCCGCAATCTGACGCAGGCCGCCGACCAGATCGGCACCGTTCAGATAACCACCGGTTGTCGGCACATATTTTTCACCAATCCCCGCTGCCGGATCACCGCGCAGGGCCACGAAGCGGCTCACGCCAAGATCGGCGAACTCGCGCACCACGCGGTCGACTTCCTCACGTGTTGCATCCACACAGGTCAGATGCGCCGCAGGTTTGATGTCGGTTTCTTTCAGGATACGCGCCACCGTCCGTATCGTTCGCTCACGGGTGGAACCACCCGCGCCATAGGTCACGGAGACGAATTCCGGTTGCAGCGGTGCCAGCCGTGTGACCGTTTCCCAAAGGCGCTGTTCCATTTCTTCCGATTTGGGCGGAAAGAATTCGAACGATACCCGGGTGGTCTGGCCGACATCCGGTCGGCGGGAAAGACCATAAAAACCCATCACACTGTCTCCGTCATGCTTGATTCATTCGTTGCCGGATCGGCAATGAGAAGACGCGGATCACGTGCAAGCCAAAGCTTGACGGTCAGCCCCTCATCACCGCTTGCGCCTTTCGGGCTTAATTCCAGCGTCTTTTCAGGCTCAAGGCCCGCTTCCTTCATCCAGCTCAGCATCTGCTCGTCGCTGAAGCCAAGGCGCAAATGCGCGTGGTCTTCGCGCAGGAATTCGAGCGTATGCGGCGCAAAATCCACGATCAGCAAGCGACCATCCGGGCGCAGTGCACGCGCGCCTTCACGGATTGCCGAAAGCGGATCGTCCAGAAAGTGCAGCACCTGATGGATCGTCACCAGATCGAAGCTTTCGCGTTCGACCGGCAGGGCATAAACATCGCCTTGGCGCACCTGAGCATTGCCGATGGCGGCAAGATCGAGATTGGCCCGTGCCACCGCCAGCATGTCGCGATTGATATCGATGCCGAGACCGCGCGCATAAAGCGGCGCGAAAAGCTCCAGCAGGCGCCCGGTGCCGGTCCCGACATCGAGCATGGCCTGAAACGGCTTTTCGCCGACGATCTTCTTGAGGGCGGTTTCGACCGCATTTTCGGAAACGTGCAGCTTGCGGATTTCGCCCCAGCTGCCAGCATTGGCGCTGAAATAGGCCGCGGCTTTTTCCTGACGGCTGGATTTGACCTGCGAAAGCCGCTCCTGATCGCGCTCGACCAGCGCATCAGAGCGGTCGAGCCGCGCCAGCAAGCCACGCGCCAGATCGCCGCTGATCGCATTATCCGCCAGCCGGAAATAGGCCCATGCCCCTTCCTGATAGCGGTCGATGAGATCGGCTTCGCCCAACAGCTTGAGATGGCGCGATACACGCGGCTGCGACTGGCCGAGAATTGTCGTCAGATCGGAAACTGTCAGGTCGCCCCGCGCCAGAAGCGCCAGAATGCGCAGACGGCTTGGCTCTGCCACCGCCTTCAACACATCCACCATCTGATCGAGTTGCAATTGCAAACCGGCCATGTCCTCAGCTCTTCCGTTGCGGCACAACCTTGGCTCCGCTCAAAAACATATAAAGATATGTTTATATGGAAAGGCATTCCTATGCAAGTGCTTTTCATGGCAGAATGAAAGGGAACTGGGGATTCGTTCACAGCGAGTGCGGGAAAGGAAAGCGCCATGCGTGCGGGCACAACGCGTCAAAAGGCAATCGCCAAATCGCTCACATTGCTGCTTCCGGCAGTTCCCTATTCGGATTCGGAACCGATCAGAGCGGCGGCTCTCGCCCCGCATATGAAGACGCTGCCGCCGTCCACGGCGGTCTGGCTTGCCACCGTGGCGCATGTGCGCCACGCCCATACGGATTATGATACGCTGCGCGATGACGGATATGACAAGGATTCCGCGCGCTTCTTTGTGCTAGACGCGATCAACTCAAAGCTGACGGAATGGCGCGCGACACGGCTTCTGTCGCCGGAAGACGACGAAGCCGTGGAGATGTAAAAACGCCGCCCGGAGGCGGCGTCTTGATCCTAGAGAACCTCGGCCCGTTTAATCGACGGACCCATGCCCCTGCAGATAACCGTGCTTACGCGGGTTCGGCATGAAGATGCTGACCGCAAACACGATGACCATCATGATGGTCACGTACCAGAAGAAGCCGCTTTCCATGCCCTGCTGTTTGAACCACAGCGCGACATATTCCGCCGTGCCGCCAAAGATCGCATTGGCGATGGCGTAGGAAAAACCGACGCCAAGGGCGCGCACTTCCGCCGGGAAAAGCTCGGCTTTCACGATGCCGCTGATGGAGGTGTACATGCTCACCACGGCCAGCGCGATCACGATATAGATGAAAGCCATGGTCGAGCTCTGCACCGAGCCAATCAATGTCATCAACGGGATCGTGGTCAAGATCGAGATGCCGCCAAAGCCGATCATCATGGTCTTGCGGCCGAGCTTGTCGGACAAGGCGCCGAATAGCGGCTGCATGAGCATATAGGCCAGCAGCACGAAGGTCATGGTTTCGCTGGCGGTTTCCTTGCTCATGCCGGCCGTATTGACCAGATATTTCTGCATATAGGTTGTGAACGTATAGAAGGCGAGCGAACCGCCTGCCGTGAAGCCGACAACAACCAGAAACGCCTTGCGATGATGCTTCCAGATGGTGGCGAAGCTGCCGGCAGCCTTGCTGTTGCGGGTTTCTTCCGTGGTCGTTTCATGCAGCGTGCGGCGCAAAAAGAGCGCCACGATGGCCGCGAGACCACCAATTGCAAACGGGATGCGCCAGCCCCAGGCGTGAAGCTGTTCAGACGTCAGCAAGAACTGGAGAAGCACGATCACCAGCACGGCCAGAAGCTGGCCACCAATCAGCGTGACATATTGAAACGACGAGAAGAAGCCGCGACGGCCTGCAAGCGCCACTTCACTCATATAGGTTGCCGTGGTGCCATATTCGCCACCGACCGAAAGGCCCTGCAACAGACGCACGATCAGCAACAGCACCGGTGCCAGCACGCCAATCGATGCATAGGTCGGCAGGATGGCGATGGCAAACGAGCCGAAACACATCATGGTGACGGAAATCAGCATCGATGTGCGGCGACCCAGCTTGTCGGCGATACGACCGAACAACCAGCCGCCAATCGGGCGCATCAGAAAGCCTGCTGCGAAAATCGCAGCCGCATTCAAAAGCTGACTGGTCTGATCTTCAGCGGGGAAAAACTGCGACGCGAAGTAAAGCGCACCAAACGAATAAACATAGAAATCATACCATTCGACCAGATTGCCCGAGGCGCTGGCCACAATCGCATAGACGCGACGGCGTGTATCGTGGGCGTCATGCGCCGCTTCGAACTCGCCATTGGCATCGACATGCGTATTTGCATTGCTCATGTTGAAAACTCCCAAAAGCGGATTCTGTTACCCACATCGAACGACAGCGAAAATTTTGGATGAAGCGCAGCGTTATAAGGATGCCTGCTAACTTACTAAATTAGCATCGGTTCCAGAATGCGATCAGACCATAGGAGCAAAATCATTTGCATGCAATCTATTGACTTGTAACCAATAGCAAGGCGGACGATGGCGATCCACCTGCCATCATCCGTCGCAGTTCTTTGAAATAATTGGAAAAATTATAAATGCGCCCGACCGCTGCCCCGGCGAGCGTCAATCACATCCCCGTGTAGTAGCCGGTTTCGGCATGATTATCGCTTCTGGACGAGCATGAAAATACGCGGGAATCGAAGCAGCACCTTGCCGTCGCGAGTCGTCGGATAGTGCGGGGTGATGCGCTCCTTATAGGCTGCAAGATAGGCCGCCTGCTCGTCCGCATCCAGCGGGTCGAGGAATGGCCTGAGACCCGTGCCCTTGACCCACTCCACGATGGCATCCACGCCCGCCAGCGGGTGATTATAGATCGTGTGCCAGATATCGATCCGCGCCGCATCGCCAGCGAAAGCGTCGTAATAAGTCGCGACCGGCGGCAAAGGCCCCCTGCCCGTCGTGCCGATCTTGGCTGCAAAAGGCGCAGTCTTGGCAACGTCGCGCATCCCGATATGGGTTTGCTCGCCCATATTGTCGGGCATCTGGATCGCCAGAAATGCGCCGGGTTGCATCAAGGACAAAAGCCGCTGCAATTGCTCGATATGGTCTGGCAGCCATTGAAAGACGGCATTGGAGAACAGCACGTCCGTTTCGGCGTCCGGCTCGAAACTGGCGGCATCGCTGATGAAGAACTCGACATCCGGCAAACGCGCCTTCGCCTTGTCGATCATATCCGGCGAGGTGTCGAAGCCCGAAATCTGCGCGTCCGGCCAGCGCTCGACCAGAAGCTCGGTTGAATTGCCGGGTCCGCAGCCGATATCCACCACCTTGCGCGGTGTTGCCAGAGGTATCTGCGCCAGAAGATCGCGCGCCGGGCGGCTGCGTTCATCTTCGAATTTCAGATACTGTTTTGCGGACCAGTCTTTCATCGTCTTTCCTTTCATCAAATGAAAAGGCCGGTGCGATGCACCGGCCTTAAAATCATTACCTTGTCAGCGGCTTATACGTCACCCGCTTCGGGTTGACGCTTTCCGGTCCGAGACGACGGACCTTATCCGCTTCATAATCCTCGAAATTGCCTTCGAACCATTCGACATGGCTGTCGCCTTCGAAAGCGAGAATATGCGTTGCCAGACGATCGAGGAACATACGATCGTGGGAGATGATAACGGCGCAACCAGCGTATTTTTCAAGCGCGTCTTCGAGCGCTGCCAGTGTTTCCGTATCAAGATCGTTGGTCGGTTCGTCGAGCAGCAGAACGTTGCCGCCTGCCTGGAGCATCTTGGCAAGATGCACGCGGTTGCGCTGACCACCGGACAGATTGCCGACCTTAGCCTGCTGATCGCCACCCTTGAAGTTGAACGCGCCGCAATAAGCGCGCGAGTTCATTTCAAACTTGCCGAGCTTGATGATGTCGTTGCCACCGGAAATTTCTTCCCAGACATTCTTGTTCGGATCGAGATGATCGCGGCTCTGATCGACGTAACCGAGATGAACCGTGTCGCCGATGCGGATCGAACCGGAATCCGGCTTTTCCTGACCGGTGATCATCTTGAACAGCGTCGACTTACCGGCACCGTTCGGGCCGATAACACCAACAATGCCACCGGGAGGCAGCTTGAAGGTCAGGTTTTCGATCAGCATGCGATCGCCAAACGACTTTGTCAGACCTTCCGCTTCAATAACCACCTGACCGAGACGCTCGCCTGCCGGGATCAGAATCTGGGCATCGCCCGGACGCTGGTTTTCCGCAGCTTCGACCAGCTGATCATAAGCCTTGATACGGGCTTTCGATTTGGCCTGTCGAGCTTTCGGGCTTGCCGCAATCCACTGGCGTTCGCGCTCAAGCGCTTTCTGGCGCGAATCTTCTTCACGTCCTTCCTGAATCATACGCTTGGCCTTGGCTTCGAGATAAGCCGAGTAATTGCCTTCGTAAGGAATGCCGCGACCGCGATCGAGTTCGAGAATCCAGCCGGTTACATTGTCGAGGAAGTAGCGATCATGCGTGATGAGCAGGACAGCGCCCTGATATTCGCGCAGATGCTTTTCCAGCCATGCGGTGGTTTCAGCGTCAAGGTGGTTGGTCGGTTCGTCGAGCAGCAGCAAGTCAGGCTTCGACAGCAGCAGCTTGCAAAGCGCAACACGGCGACGTTCACCACCCGAAAGCTTGGTAACATCGGCGTCGGCTGGCGGGCAGCGCAGCGCTTCCATTGCCATTTCAACCTGGCTTTCCAGATCCCAGAGGTTCTGGCTGTCGATGATATCCTGAAGCGCCGCACCTTCGTCGGCGGTTTCATCAGAATAGTTCATCATCAACTCGTTGTAACGGTCGAGAATGGCTGTCTTCGCAGCCACACCTTCCATCACATTGCCGAGGACGGTCTTGTCCGGGTCGAGATGCGGTTCCTGCGCGAGATAGCCGCAAGTGGCGCCGTCTGCGAGCCAGGCTTCGCCGGTATATTCCTTGTCGAGACCGGCCATGATCTTGAGGATGGTCGACTTACCGGCACCGTTGGGACCGAGAATACCGATCTTCGCATCGGGATAGAATGACAGGTGAAGGTTTTCGATAACCTTCTTGGCGCCGTAGGCCTTGTTCAGCCCGGACATATGATAGATGAATTGGCGTGCCATAAAGCGCGTCGTCTCCACTGGTTGGAAAGCGCGGGCGGTCCAAACGAAGCCGAGCCGCGCGGAAATTGCTGACGCGTATGTAGGCCAAATAGTGAGCGGACGCAAACGCCATCACGCAAAACAAATATGCCGATTGAGGCATGGCCCCCGGCAGCACACGCTTCAAAAGTTGAGCTTAAAAGAATGAAACCGGGCGCGGATATTTCCGTCA
Source organism: Ochrobactrum sp. C6C9 (assembly GCF_022627935.1). Classification (NCBI taxonomy): domain Bacteria; kingdom Pseudomonadati; phylum Pseudomonadota; class Alphaproteobacteria; order Hyphomicrobiales; family Brucellaceae; genus Ochrobactrum; species Ochrobactrum sp. C6C9. Next base: position 18,779 of record NZ_JABXGB010000033.1, read on the forward strand.
CCCGGTTTCCCCTCTGGCCACCGTCCGCGAAAGTTTCCTCCCTTTCATCGGACGGCCTGCAAATGATGGCTTGAATTTCTCTAAATGACGCCTTTTACAACCGTCAAAGCCCCTGTATTTCCCCGTTGAAGCTAGATTTGCCCAGCTTTTTCCGCATTTCAAGCAGAATTTGCACAAAAAAAGCTTTTGCCTAAAATTCCCTCATACAACGTTGTCATGCCTCTTTTAATATCGTGCCAAACCGGGGAATTGACTATTTGCGCGGCATAAAATCAGATGGTGAAATGTCGTTTGAAACCGTCCATCACCTCTCCTTGTCCGACGCGACGCAACTGCCGTTTCGAAACGCGCTTGCCGACGCACCACGCGCGGTCGTTCAAATCTGTCACGGGCTTGCGGAACATTCCGCGCGCTATCGGCGGTTCGCAGACGCGCTGGCACAGGCTGGCTATCATGTCTATGCGCACGACCACCGTGGACACGGCGTGAATATCGGCGCCCATGCACCGAGAGGAATGTTTTCACAAAAGCAAGGCCATGATGTGGCGATCGAGGATGTTCTGGCGCTGAACCGCCACATTCATCTTGAGCACCCCGGCTTGCCGGTAGTGCTGTTCGGCCATTCGATGGGCGGCCTGATCGCGCTGAACTATGTGCTGGACCATGCCGAGACGGTGGATGCCGCTGCGATCTGGAATGCCAATTTCGACGGCGGCCTTGAAGCCAAAGCCGCTGCAGCTCTTCTTTATATGGAGCGCATGCTGAAAGGGTCGGATGTTCCGAGTAGCCTGCTGCCGAAACTGACCTTTCGTGCATGGGCCCGCTCCATCCCTGGCCATCGCACGCCCTTCGACTGGCTGTCACGCGACCCGGCGGAGGTCGATGCCTATGTCGCCGACCCGCTCTGCGGCTTCGATGCGACTGTATCGCTGTGGCTCGATCTCGTGCACATGACCGCACGCGGCGCGGATGATCGCAACTTCGGCAACATCCCGCGCAGCCTGCCCTTTCTTCTGGTCGGCGGCAGCGAAGATCCCGCTACTGCCAAAGGCACTGCCGTCGCGCGACTGGCGGAGCGGATGCGGCGCATGGGGTTCACGCGGGTCACCTGCACGATCCTGCCCGACACCCGCCACGAAAGCCTGAATGAGATCAACCGGGACGACGTAACACAGAAATTTCTGGATTGGCTGGCGGAGACCCTTCCGTCTTCAACCATGTCCAGTTAAAAAGCGGCTATTAACTTCTGTATCGAGCTCGGCTCACGATTTCTTGAAGCATCTTGGCTTCGTCGGGTATTCAGTGCTAGAGCATCGGCCCCGAAAGCCATTGCCGGTTTCGGGAAAAGCTAATGCTGATCAAAAATTGGCGCGGCTTGCGCGAATATCGGGGCTCCAGACAATGAAAATGGAGCCTGCGCTTGAAAAATAGCGCAAGGAACGAAGGAACACTCTGCGTGGAAACACCGACAATTTCTGTGGTCATCCCCTGCCGCAATGAGGCGGACAATCTCGCCTTTCTGCTGGATGAGGTGGATTCCGCGATGCAGGGCCGCGCCTATGAAGTGATTGTCGTGGATGACGGCTCGACGGATTCGACCAGCGACGTCATCGCCCGGCGCATCCATGCAGGCAAGCCGCTGCGCCATCTGCGCCATGACCGTTCATCCGGCCAGAGTGCTGCAGTGCGTTCCGGTGTTTTTGCCGCGCGCGGCAAGATTGTGGTGACGATGGATGGCGACGGCCAGAACGACCCGGCCTATCTGCCGGTTCTGGTCGATGCGCTGGTTGAGGCGGGCGAAGGCTATGGCATTGCCGCTGGCCAGCGTCTGAAGCGCACCGATACCAAGCTGAAGCAAATGTCGTCCCGCTTCGCCAATAATCTGCGTGGCGCGATCCTGAAGGACAAGACGCGCGATTCCGGCTGCGGCCTGAAAGCATTGCACACACAATTGTTCCGCGAACTGCCGTTCTTCGACGGCTGGCATCGCTATTTGCCGTCTCTGGCGCTGCGCGAAGGTTTTGACGTGGTCCATGTGGATGTCGTCGACCGCGAACGCCGCCACGGCAAGTCCAATTACGGTATTCTCGATCGCGGATTGCGCGGCATTCTCGATCTTTACGGCGTCTGGTGGCTGCGCAAGCGCCGCAAGGTCGTGCCGCGTGTGACGGAGATTACCCATGACTGATATTTTCAACAGCCTGTCGCATTGGCTGCACGAAGTGTTCGTCGCGCAGTGGGATGGCTGGATCGTGCTCGGCTTCGTCGCACAGGCTTGCTTCACCATGCGCTTCGTCGTGCAATGGCTGGCTTCCGAAAAAGCCAAACGCAGTGTCATGCCAGTGGCGTTCTGGTTTTTCTCGCTGTTCGGCGGCGCTTTGCTGCTGATCTATGCGATCCAGCGCAAGGACCCGGTCTTCATTGCAGGCCAGGGTTTCGGCCTGCTGGTCTATGTCCGCAATCTCTGGCTTATCGCCAATGAAAAGAAGCGGATCGTGGCGAGCGAATAACTCGCCCCGAGATCAGCTTTTCAGCTGGCGCCCTACCGAACGGTAGTCGAGGCCAGTATCGGCGATGTCTTCCGCCTTATAGACATTGCGCAAATCGATCAGCACGTTGCCAGCCATCGCTTTTGCGACGCGCTTCAGGTCCAGCGCCCGATAGGCGTTCCATTCGGTCAGAAGCGCTACCACGCCAGCCCCTTCCGCCGCCTCATAGGCCGAGTTGCACCAGATCACATCCGGCAGAACGGCCTTGGCGGCATCCATCGCCTCGGGGTCATGCGCGCGCACCGAAATGCCCGCCTTCTGGATCGCGGTCACGATATCCAGGGCCGGAGATTCGCGAATATCGTCGGTATTCGGCTTGAACGCGATGCCCAGAACCGCAACCGTCGCAGCACCACTTTCCTTCGCTGCGGAAACGATCCGCTCCGCCATCGACTGCTTGCGCGTTTCGTTGATGGCGATCACTTCCTCGATCAGCGATTGCGGCGCGTCGTAACGCTTGCCGGTGGCGGCAAAAGCACGCGTATCCTTCGGAAAGCATGAGCCGCCGAAGCCCGGTCCCGCATGGAGGAATTTGGAGCCGATGCGGTTATCCATACCGATGGCGCGCGCGACTTCCTGCACATTGCCGCCGGTCTTCTCGCACAAATCCGCCACCTGATTGATGAAGGTGACCTTCATGGCCAGAAACGCATTGGCGGCATACTTGATGATCTCGGCATTTTCGAGCGAGGTGACGACCATCGGCGTCTCGCGCAGATAAAGCGGGCGATAGAGACGCTGCATCGCAGCCTTGCCGCGCTCGTCCTCAACGCCCACCACAACGCGGTCGGGCCGCATGAAATCCTCGATGGCCGAGCCTTCGCGCAGGAATTCCGGATTGGAAACCATGGAGAAAGGCACACCGGGGCGTGCTGCGGCAATACGGTCGCGGATACGCGCATTGGTGCCGACCACCACCGTCGACTTGATGACGACCACGGCCCCCGGCTTCATCGCGGCTGCGATTTCGTCCGCCGCCGCCTCGATATATTGCAGGTCCGCCTCGCCGTCGCCGCGCCGCGACGGCGTGCCGACAGCGATGAAGATCACATCGGCATCGGCCACGCTTGTCGCAAGATCGGTGCTGAAATCCAGCCGTTCGTCACGAATGTTGCGGGTCAGAAGTTCATCGAGGCCCGGCTCAAAGATCGTGACCTTGCCCGCCTCAAGGCGTTCGATGATCGACGGGTTCTTGTCGACGCAGGTGACGTGGAAGCCGAATTCGGCAAAACACACGCCCGAAACCAGACCCACATAGCCCGTTCCGATCATCGCCAGCTTCATATGTTCAGTCCTTCAGTTTGGCTTAGAGCCACTTGTCGTAGTCAGAGACCAGCAGATGCAGCGGCTTTTCGTTTTCTTCAATATTCGAAAAGCGGCCAATCGGCTCGCGGAAAATATTATCGGTGAGGTCGTCATTGACGGTCGAAACTTCACCAATCAGCACGTCGCCGCCCTCGCCCCAGAAAGCATGCCAGTTGCCGGGCAGAAGCGTCACGCTTTCACCGGGCGACAGTTTCAGATGCGCGCCCGCCTTCTGCGTCACAAGACGACCGTCGGTCGCGACCGTAACATCGGAATGCTCATCCACACTGCCGTCCGGCAGCGAATTGAACAGTTCCAGCACCAGCGTGCCGCCACCGCGATTGATGATATCTTCAGCCTTCACCACATGGCGATGCATGGGCGACAGCTGGTTCTCGCGCGAGATCATGATCTTTTCGGCATAAAGCATGCCGCCGCCGCGCTTCAGGTCATCGGCATTGCCGTTGCGTGTCGTAAACAGGAAAAGGCCAAGGTCCTTGAACTTGCCCTGACCGTAATCCGTAATGTCCCAGCCCAGACGCGCATCACGGATGGCTGCGGCATCGCTGCCGGTTCGCTGCTTCAGCTCTTCCGGGGTCCAGTAGGCAAAGGGCGGCATGACATAGCCGAATGAGCGGATAAACGCATCGCTTTCGCGGATAATATCATTGATTTCTGAGCGCTTCATGACCTCTGGGCCTCCCATGGAATGAAACAGTTTCTATCTGGTTCGTGTGGTAACTATCTTTTCGGCCTGTTGGCAATCCCGGAAATGCTTTGCATGTCAGCTGTCACGCATATTTGCTGTCCTGACTGCCTGCCGCAAAAGCGACATTTTGGCGTGTCGTCTTTACGCGAAATCCATGTCGCATCCCAATGCGCGTTTAGGACATTTCAGTGATTGAATCATGACAACGGAAGCCAGTTCGAAATCCGAAATGGAAGCGAACAAGCCATTGATGTAGCGGCAAAAGCCGGGCTTCTGGAAGGCTAAGGGAACACCGGATCAGGCCAAGGTCGCTGGGAGAACAGCAAATGCCGATCCTAACGAAGATGAAGCAAGGGTCGTGATGATGGACGTTCGCAATAAAGTGCTGGGGGAAATGCTGGGGCTTTTGTCCGGGCGCGACCCCAATTTCAGCCTGGAGCAGAAGTTTTACACCGATCCGGATTTTTACAAGCTGGATCTGGAAAACATCTTCTATCGTGACTGGCTGTTTGTCGGCCATGATTGCGAGCTGCCGAAGACCGGCTCCTACATGACCGTGCAGGTTGGCGCCTATCCGGTCGTCATCGTGCGCGATGCGCAGGGCGGTATCCGCGCCTTCCACAATTCCTGCCGTCATCGCGGCTCGCGCATCTGCTCTGCCGAGAAAGGCACGGCGGCGAAGCTCGTCTGCCCCTATCACCAGTGGACCTATGAGCTGGACGGACGCTTGCTCTTCGCGCGTCAGGTTGGCCCGGATTTCAAGCCCGCCGAATATGGTTTGAAGCAGGTGCATTGCGAGACGGTCGCAGGCTATATCTATATCTGCGTCGCCGACGAAGCCCCCGATTTCACCGCCTTCCGCAATCTGGTCGAACCCTATCTCGCGCCGCACAATATCAAGGACGCCAAGGTCGCTTTCGAAAGCTCGATCATCGAAAAGGGCAACTGGAAGCTGGTCTGGGAAAACAATCGCGAGTGCTATCACTGCGCCGCGAACCACCCGGAACTCTGCCGCACCTATCCCGAAGCGCCATCGGCGACCGGCGTTCAGGGTGTGATGGAAGACCCGGAAATCAACCAGCTCTGGAAGAACTGCGCCAGCGCCGGCCTGCCGGCAGAATTCAAAATGTCCGAAGACGGTCGTCATCGCATCACCCGCATTCCGCTTCTGCGCGATGCGGTAAGCTATACAATGTCGGGCAAGGCCGCCGTCAAGAAGCCGCTAAGCGATCAGGTTGCAGGCGACACCAATATCGGCGCGATGCTGCTCTTCAATTATCCGTCCACCTGGAACCATCTGATGGCCGACCACGCCATATCGTTCCGCGTTTTGCCGATCAGCGCTGAAGAAACCCTCGTCACAACCAAGTGGCTGGTGCACAAGGATGCGGTTGAAGGCGTCGATTATGATCTGGACGAACTGACCCATGTGTGGATACAGACCAATGATCAGGATCGGCAGATCGTCGAGGAAAATGCCGTCGGCATCCGCTCGCCCGCCTATCAGCCCGGCCCCTATTCGGTCGAGCATGAAGGCGGCGTGATGCAGTTCCTCGAATGGTACACCAATACGATGACGCCGCGCCTCAGCGGTGAAACGGCCAAGCTTAGCCGCGTGGCCTGATCGGCATAGACCGAAATACGAATTGAGAAGCGAGAAGGCCATGCAGCCTCTGAAATATCTGGACGAGATGCTGCCGTGGAACGACAGGCTGCAAATGCTGGAATGCATTTCGGCCATCGAAGAAGCGCCGGATGTGATGACCTTCTCGTTCAGGACCGAAGAAGGCAACTGGTTCCGCTATACGCCGGGCCAGTTCGTCACGCTGGAACTGCCGCTGGAGCGGGCGGACGGTCTTGGCCCTGTGCTCAGAACCTATACGCTGTCATCCACGCCATCGCGGCCCTACCATATTTCGGTGACGGTCAAGGCGCAGAAGGACAGCATCGGCACCCGCTGGATGCTCGACAATCTGCGCCCGCCGATGAAGATCAAGGCCTACGGGCCGAATGGCGACTTTTCGCTCGCCAATCATCCGAGCGAAAAATACCTATTCATCTCGGCTGGTTCCGGCATCACGCCGATGGTTTCTATGACCCGCTGGCTGTTCGACTGCGCTCCTGGAACCGACATAGCATTCATCAATTGCGCCCGTACACCGGACGACATTATTTTCCGCAAGGAACTGGAACTGCTTTCCGGTCGTATGGATGCGATGCGACTCGCCTTCATTGTCGAGCAGTCATCTGCCCGCCATGTCTGGCCGGGCCTGCACGGTCGTATCGACCGGGCGCGGCTCGAATTGCTGGCGCCGGATTTCCAGCATCGCAAGGTCTTCTGCTGCGGCCCCGAGCCGTTCATGAACGGCGTGCGCGGATTGCTGGAACAATCCGGCTTCAACATGGCCAATTATCATCAGGAGAGCTTCCAGCCCGCGAGCGAAATCTCGTCGGTGCCCGTGCCGAGCGCACTTGCGCCCGCCTCACCTGCCGCAGTTGCCGCCCCTCCGGCAGCGCCAGCCGTGGCTGCGGCCAGCGTGGTGTTCAGCCTTTCGGGCGTCGAAGTGGAATGCACCGAAAACGACACCATCCTGCTTGCCGCCCGCAATGGCGGTCTGAAAATACCGAGCGCCTGCGAATTCGGCATTTGCGGCACCTGCAAGGTGAAATGCCTCGGCGGTGAGACGGAGATGAACCACAATGGCGGCATTCGCGACGATGAAATCGCGGAAGGCTACATTCTCGCCTGTTGCAGTCGCCCGCGTGGTCGCGTGGAGATCGACGCTTAAGCTTTCTTCAGAAACTCCGTTCTCAGCACCAAACCCTTGACCTGTTTGGTGCTGCAATCGACTTCGGCGGGATTTCCGGTCAGGCGAATGCCCTTGACCATCGTGCCGCGCTTCAGCGTGGTCGAGGTTCCCTTGACCTTCAGATCTTTGATGAGCGTGACGGAATCGCCGTCATTCAATTGCGTGCCGTTGCTGTCGCGCGTGATTTCGTCTGTCATGGTCGTCCCTGTGTGGTTTTTGATCGAAGCCGTCCGTAGCACCCTTATCCCTGTTATACCAGAACATGCATATTCGCTGGTCTCAGTGATATGGGCTGATTATAGTCGCCATGACAAAGCTCGAAATGAAGCAGGAGCGCTTATGATCGGTCATGCCCTTATTGTCGTCGATGTTCAGAATGACTTCTGCCCCGGCGGCGCGCTGGCTGTCGCGCATGGCGATGAAATTCTGCCCGCCGTTAATCGACTGATCGAGGAAAGCGAACACGTCATTCTGACGCAGGACTGGCACCCTGCCGGTCATTCGAGCTTCGCCTCCACCCATCCCGGAAAAGCGCCCTTCGATATGGTGGACATGTCCTACGGGCCGCAGACACTGTGGCCGGATCATTGCGTACAGGGCACGCGCGGGGCGGAATTTCACCCTGCCCTGCAATGGACGCGCGCACAGCTCGTCATTCGCAAAGGCTTCCGTTTCGGCATCGACAGCTATTCAGCCTTCTTCGAAAACGATCGTGAAACACCGACCGGCCTTGCCGGATATTTACGCGAGCGCGGCATCGGTTCGCTGACGCTTGCGGGTCTCGCAACCGATTTCTGCGTTGCCTATTCCGCGCTTGATGCCGTAGCACAAGATTTTCAGGTACGGGTGCGGCTCGATGCCTGTCGTGGCATCGACCTCAACGGCTCCATGAGCACCATGCTGGAGAAGATGAAGCAGGCTGGCGTCGAACTGGTCGATGAGCCTGCCTCAGCCGCGCATTTACTCTAGCTCTCCATCGGGCATGACCACATAGATCAGCACGGTGATAATGGTGATGAAGAAGCGGAAGGCCGATTCGATGCCGTTCCACGTCTGCGACATCCACATGCCGAACCACTCGCCGCCCACCGATATGAAGCCCACCTGCCAGACCAGAAAGCCGAGCGAAAGCCCGGCAATGGCCCATTTCTTGGAGCGATTGAAGCTGGCCGCGCGATCCGTGAGCCGCCCCAACATGGCGAAAGCCCCGATCCAGCACAGGATGGCGGTCAGCGTTTCAGCCGCGATGATCAGAATATAGCCCGCATGATGCAGGGTTGGATTGTCGATAGCGCGATATTTGATCGTGGCATCGGGAAAGATCGTATCCATCATCAGAACATGCTGGACGAAGGCGAAATTGCTGCCGTAATCGGTGATGTTACCGAAAGCGACCAGGGTTGCGAAGAAGGCGATTGCCGCCACGAAAGCGGTCTTGCTCAAGCGAGTAACGATCATGGGTTTCCCTCGAAGGTTCTGTCGATTCGGCCAAATCGGCTACCGGCAAACCATATCATCCAGGGCAATAAAAAAGGCGGCATAGGCCGCCCTTTTTGTCATTGATGTCATTGCTTAGTGACCAATGACCTCTTCGCTGTCGTCCTGCCAGTGCGGATTGAGCCGGTTATAGCGCAGCGACGACATGAAGGAGAGGCCGATCAGCACCGCACCGATGAGGCCGGTAATGACTTCCGGTATGTGAACCAGCGTCTGCACATACATCACTACCGCCAGAACGAGGATGGCATAGAACGCGCCATGTTCCAGATAGCGGTATTGGCCGAGCGTCTTGCGCTCCACCAGCATGATGGTGAGCGAGCGCACATAAAAGGCGCCGATGCCAAGGCCGATCGCGATGATGAAGAGGTTGGTCGTCAGCGCGAAAGCGCCGATGACGCCGTCAAACGAGAAGCTTGCATCAAGCACTTCCAGATAGATGAAAGCGCCAAGACCACCGCGATGGACCATGTCGATCTGTTCCTGCGTGGCGTCCAGCACCTCGCCTAGTCCCTCAACCGCCAGGAAGGTCAGAAGACCAAACAGGCCCGCAACGAGGAATGTGTGCGAATGAACAGCATCCAGTTGGTAGGAGAAGAACAAGATCAGCGCGACGGCAACGCCGATTTCAACGCCCTGCACGGACGCGAATTTCGACATGCGGCTTTCGATGGCCTTGATCCAGTGCACATCCTTCTCGACGTCGAAGAAATATTTCATACCGACCATCAGCAGGAACGTGCCGCCAAACGCAGCAATCCCGGTATGGGCTTCCGCGATCACACGGGCATATTCATTCGGCTGCCAGATGGCGAGTTTGAGCGCTGAAATCGGGTCCGTCCACATGGCCACCGCAACGATGGCCAGCGGGAAAATGATGCGCATGCCGAAAACGGCGATGATGATGCCCCATGTCAGGAAGCGATGCTGCCATTCGGGTGTCATGTCACGCAGGATGCGCGCATTCACGATGGCATTATCGAAGGAAAGCGAAATCTCAAGTACGCTCAGGACGGCGCAGATGATGAAAACGGAGACCATTCCCCCGAAAGTGCCGGTCATCTCGTATCCGAGCCAGACAGCAGCTGCGAGACCCACGACTGTGAAGATCATGGGCCATGTAAAATAGCGTAGGGTGGCCATTGCAAACCGTTTAATTGTTTTCACTAAAGACAGAGC
>NZ_JABXGB010000034.1:0-28060 GCF_022627935.1 Ochrobactrum sp. C6C9
GTCAATGAAGGCATGGGTGAAAACACGCTGCGCGCGCTGACCTCGGATCTGGCCTATCTTGAAGCCTGGTCGATGGCTGCAACCGGCAATCCCCTCCCCTTCCCGGCTCCCGAAGCCCTGCTCCTGAAATTCATTGCGCATCATTTGTGGCGGCCACAACAACGCGAGATCGAACCTGATCACGGCATGCCGGTCGGCGTGGAAGAGGAATTGCGCCAACAAGGCTTTCTGCGCGTGTCGGGACCGCATGCGCCAGCAACGGTGCGCCGTCGTCTCGCCAACTGGTCAACGCTGACCCGCTGGCGCGGTCTGGAGGGTGCGTTTTCATCGCTTTCCGTCAAATCGGCCATCCGGCTTGCGGTGCGCGCCTTGAGCCGGCCACGCAGCCGCAAGAGTGCCAATGCCATTACCGGCGATATTCTGGGCAAGCTGCTGGCAACCTGTTCCGGAGAGGATCTAACGGCTTTACGGGATCGGGCTATCCTGATGGTGGCCTTTGCCTCGGGCGGGCGCAGGCGCAGCGAAGTCGCTAGCTTGCGTGTAGAACAGCTTGTTAAACAGCCCGCTGTCACCGATGAGGACGGTTGCCCCCTCCCCTCACTTGGTATCCATCTCGGGCGCACCAAAACCAGTGGTGCCGATCACGATGAAATCGTCTATCTGACCGGCCGACCCGTCGAAGCCCTGGCCCGCTGGCTGGAAGCAGCCAGGATCGACAAGGGCAGCGTGTTTCGAAAAGTCGATCGCTGGGGCAATGTGTCCGCTCGCGCGCTTGAACCGAGCGCCGTCAACCGGATCGTCAAACAGCGGGCGCAAATGGCAGGGCTTGATGCCGCGGAATTCTCCGCCCACGGCCTCCGCTCCGGCTATCTCACCGAAGCGGCCAATCGTGGTATTCCGCTTCCTGAAGCCATGGAACAATCGCGGCATCGCTCCGTGCAGCAGGCGTCCGATTATTACAACAATGCCAAACGGCGTAGTGGACGCGCGTCGCGACTACTATAATGAGAAACAGAACATCGTTTATCGCCTCAATAGCCTGTCATCTACTTATTAGATGAAGCCCGTCTATGAATATATTGCATATGGCGCTTCGTCTGTTGGCAATAAAGCTGTTCCTGATATATAAAATTGCAGCACATTGGTTGAATGCGCATCGGGGGGGCAGTAATGAGGCAGCACTTCACTAAAGATATTTCCGCGCGCGGGGAGTCTTCACAGTGCTCACGAAAGTTGTTTTGGTTCGCCTCAACCGCTTATGCGCCAAGTGCCATACTGACCGCTCTTCTCCCGTTGCAAGTCGCACTGATGAGTTTAGTTGGAATCGTACCGTCCTGGGCCGAGGAATGCAGCGTAACCGATATTACGGGCTGTGGGGCGTCCGGCGGTCTTGGTGTGCCGGGGCGCAGCGGGGACGGAGGGATCGGCAATGGCCAAGGCGGCGGTTCCAGTCACATCGGCGGTGATGGTGTAACCACTCAGGATCCCGGTGGTTGGGGTGGAAACGGAACCGGAGGAGCGGGTGCGCAAGGTGACGGAGGTTTGCCAGCCGATGGAGGCGGGCCGGGTTTCATCTCCCCCGCAAACGGGTTGGTTATAAATGGCTCAGGAACTGGGTTTGACGGTGCAGGTGGCACCTCAGGTACGAATTTCGGCGGCGGCGGTGGTGGCGGAGGGGCGGGGATCCGTTACTCCGGACAAGACATTTCTATCACTTCGCTCGGCTCGATTTCTGGGGGAGCGGGCGGTCAAGGCGGTGGTGTCCTCAACGGGACAAGTGGAGTCGGTAACGGTGGCGGCGGTGGTGGCGGTGGCAGCGGGATCATTAGCGTCGGACCCCAGGCACGCATCGCTAATGACGGTTCAATTGTCGGAGGATTTGGCGGAAACGGCGCAGACGGTGGATTTGGCGGCGGTGGTGGCGCGGGGGGTGATGGATTGCTCTCCCTTGGCGGCATGGCAAACATCATCAATAGCGGCACGATCGCAGGTGGTGTGGGAGGCAGTGGCGGCGCAAGCGGCGGCTTTGGAGTGAAAAGCACAAATGGCGCGGGCGGCACTGGTATTAATCTCAGTGGTCAGCGCAATATCATATTCAATGTTGGTACGGTCATTGGCGGCGAGGGAAACGGAGGGGGAACCGCAATTATCACCCGTGGTCAAGACACAATATACAATGCGGGAACGATCGCAGGCGCCTTGAACAATGGCACACGATCAGCGGCGATAGAATTCGGTGGGGCAGAAAATCGCCTTAATCTATACTCGGGCTCGACGATCCTCGGCGAAATTGTTATTAACGCCGACGCAACGGCAACAATATCAGCTTTGGACCGCGGCCTTACGCTCGATAGCGATGTGCGTCTTGGCGAAGGCACTTCTGGCGTCAATTTTAACACTTCATTCAAAGATCTGGAGCTCTCCGGCGCGATTTCGGGGAATGGGGTCGTAAACGTCCGTGGAGGAAACGTACTAACGTTTTCCGGGGCAAGCAGTTACACTGGCGGGACGAATATCTCCGAAGGAACTCTGGTCGCCAATCACGCGAATGGTAATGGCGTAATCGACGCGTTGGGCACAGGTCTGATTTCGCTCAACGGGGGACGGCTGCACTCAGCTCTCGGGAGCTCCACACTCAACAGCTATCTCGTTGCAGCGGGTACAACGGGGACGATCACCACTGCAACCGGCACCTCGCTGTGGCTCAACGGCGGAGCGGGGCAAAGCTTCTCAATTGAGGGCGATCTGGTCATCGGAACCGATGATGCGAGAGGTGACGTGATCATGGACGTCATCGGTACGAATGCTGCTCCAGCTTCGACAATAACGGTCGCATATGGACGCCTTATTGACGGTAATGGCACTTTGGGAAGCCTGTCCGGCGCCGCCGGTGCAACACGCGTCGCTTCCGGCGCTAAAATCGATTTCTCCACACAGGGCGGAACAATTCGTAACTTACAGGATGCAACGCCGGGCCATGGCGGCACAGTATCCTGGGGTAACAATCAATTGCGCGTAAATGGCGGCAGTTTTTCCGGCCAATTCGTGAGTTCACCGGGTGGTGAACTCGTCAAGGGGAGTACCGACACACTCCTCCTCAAAGGCGATAATTCAGGCTTTACCGGCACAACGACGGTCGCAGATGGCAAACTAATCGTTGGAGATATCAACCATAGCAGCGCCACACTGCGAGGTACCATCGACGTTTTATCCGGCGCCACTCTTGGCGGTCATGGCTCGCTCGGAGAAACGACAGTTCGGTCCGGCGGCATAATGTCTCCCGGCAACTCCATTGGCACGCTTACTGTCGACGGCGATCTGACGCTGAAACCTGGTTCAGTTCTTGAGATCGAAATTGCCAGCAATGGCACTTCCGATCGCGTCGATGTGGCGGGAACTGCTACAGCTCCCGGCAGCACTGTCTCGGTTGCCACCATCGATCCGGAAACCAGTTACCAGAATGGCCAACTCTACCATATCCTGACCGCCGACGGCGGTATCAGTGGTGAATTTGCTGGCGTTGTGTCGAACTCAGCCTTTCTCGATATGAGCCTTGCCTATGGTGATACGACGGCAGATCTCATTATCTGTCTCAAAACAGGTTGCCCGAGGCCTGTTGATCCGGAGATTCCGGGCCCCGGCACACCCGAACCTGAAAAGCCCTCCCCTGCCCTCTTTACGACGGTCGCTCAGACCCGCAATCAGTATGCCACGGCTGGCGGCCTGGATAGTCTGGCGCAGACGGGTTCGTCGCTGGCTTTGTACAACACCTTGCTGATGCTGTCCGCCGATGAAGCACGTGCGGCCTTCGACAGCCTTTCCGGCGAGGCTTACGCTTCCGCAAAAGGCGTCTTGATCGATGACAGCCAGTTTATCCGCAATGCGGCACTCGGTCGTCTGCAACAGGCATTTGGCGGTGCTCCAGCAACGCCAATCAATGCGCTTTCCTATGCCGGAGCGCAAAGGCCTGTTTCGGCTTCAGCCTCTGCCATCGATGCCGCTGCCCCTGTCGGCATTGCTCCTTCTCAAAATCTCTATACCGCCTGGGGCTATGCCTATGGCGCTTGGACGAGGCAGGATAGCAATAGCAATGCAGGATCGGTAAAATCCTCTGTTGGCGGCTTTGTCACCGGTATCGACGGTACTGTCCTCGACACATGGCGTCTCGGCCTTCTGGCCGGCTACAGCCATTCCAGCTTCGATGTGGATGATCGCGCTTCATCGGGCAGCAGCGATAATTATACACTCGGCGCCTATGCGGGAACCGAATGGACGCTCAACAATGGCCATGCCTTGGCATTCCGATCCGGACTTGCCTATACATGGCATGATATCGACATGAACCGTTCTGTCGCCTTTCCCGGCTTTGCCGATAATCTGACCAGTGATTACGATGCGGGATCTTTCCAGCTCTTTGGCGAGCTTGGCTATAAGATCCACTATGGCAAAGCCCTGTTCGAGCCCTATGCGGGTCTTGCCTATGTTCGCCTGAAGACCGACGGATTTGATGAGAAGGGCCAGACTGCTGCCACCCTTTCGGTTCAGTCTGACACGACGGAAACCAGCTTCTCAACGCTTGGCCTCCGCGCATCAACAGAGTTTCTTCTGGGCAGCATCACGGCAACGGCGCGAACCGATCTTGGCTGGCGCCATGCCTATGGCGACATCACGCCGGTTTCCACCGCGAGCTTCATCGGCTCGAACGCATTCTCAGTCTCCGGTCTTCCGATCGCTGAAGATGCAGCTCTCATCGAAGCAGGACTTGATTTTAGACTGACCGAAGACGCCACACTCGGCATCTCCTATAACGGCCAGTTTGCTTCCGGCGCCAAACAGAACGGATTCAATGCGAAACTCAGTGTGAGCTTTTGAATTGGAGTCCGCCTATGGCTATCATCCAGTGATCAAGAATGGCCAATCCAGGCAAAAAATACCCGAACAGATGGATCAGCAGCCCTTCGGTGCCAAGGGCCTCATTAAGGCCACGAAGCCGCTCGGATGTTAGGCTACGCACTGCCCTCCTCCATTTTTTCAAGCGAAAGATGCCACGAGACTAATCGACTTGTGGCGTACGATCATTATCTAATAATGAAATCGCTTCCGTTCGCGCCCTTCCAACCCAGTCGAGGCGTGCCGCATTTTTCATTAAATGTCTGAGTGTGCTTTGTAACGACACAGTCTGCCGCTGAAATTTGGGATCTTTGTCCAGAGCTGGCGCAACCAGCTCCAACTATCATTACCGAAACAAGTATCACGATTTGGATAGACTTCATTACCATTTATATAACTCTTACTTTGTTTTTCCGAATTCGAACAATGAAGCGCCATCTCGGCGTTTGAACGCCTTGAATGAGCTCACATTATTTATTGTTGACGATTTATACAAAATATGTGAGCGTTTACTCACATTGTCTACTCGCATTAGGAAATCGAGAACATGGCCAAGCTCAACGCTACAAATCCCAGAAAAGCCGCCTCACAAGAGAGGTCGAAAATGACCGTCGAGGCGATACTGGATGCCACTGCTCGCGTTTTGGTGCGCGATGGATATGCGCGGGCCAGCACAAATCGCGTCGCTGCAGTAGCGGGAGTGAGCATTGGATCGCTCTACCAGTATTTTCCCAATAAGGAGTCGCTTGTGGCTGCGCTCGTCGCAAGGCACAATCGTGAAATTCTGGCTCTGCTGGAAAACGCCATGCAAGAATGCGCGTCAGACGACCTGAACAGCGCCATGCGGGAGCTCATTCGCGCGATGATTGCTGCGCACCGGGTTAATCCTGAGCTCCACCGCATCTTGAAAGAAGAAGTTCCCCGTATTGGAAAACTTGCCGAGGTGGAAGCCATCCGAAAGGACACGCTCCATCTGGTCCGGCATTATCTGGAGCAATGTAAGGAAGACGTTCAGCTCAATGACCTCGATACGGCTGCGTTTATATGCGTAACGACAGTGGAGACGTTGACCCATGCCATCGTTCTCAATGACTGCGGCCACTCCCTCTCGGACGAGGCCGATATTGTCGAGCACATCACCAGGATGATTGCGGGATATCTGGGCACTCCACCAATACCGATCCGTGCTATTTTGAAAGAAGCGGCCTGATCACAAAGGTTCAAGATGCGCTCCAACCGCCGCAACGACTATTTCTGGGGCCGGTGCCCTCATAAAATGGGGGCGTGGGCACGCTTTATCTTGATCGATCCAATTCCTGTTCCGGTGGCACAACTATCTCACAAGGAACAGTCGTGGCCAACCGCGCCACGGACGAGAGCATGACACGTTTGGTAATGACGCAATCACTCTCAATGGCGGAACCTTGCACGCGGCGGTTGACGGCGCGACCATAAACAGTACCGCGCAACCCTGCCGCCTGGCTGATGCATGTGGCGAAGTACCGCGCGCTAGACCGGCAGCGTCGCACCACGCTGATCGACGGCGAGCATCGCGAACCGGCAATCGACCTCACGGAACTGGTACAGGCCGATCCCAATATCGAAGCCAGGCTTGATGAAGTCATTGATGATGACCTGTTGCGGCTGATCTTTACGGCCTGCCATCCCCCGTTGCCCGCCGAGCAGCGCCAGGCTCTTGGGCGGTTTATCGATACCGGAAGTGGCGCACGCCTTATTCGTATCTGAAGCCACCGTCGTTCAACGGTAAGCGCTGTTTTCAGGCCACGGCTTTGAGATCGTGCGTTGCGGCATAGGCCCAAGGCAGCAGGTCGTCGATCTGGCTATTTGGATGATTGTTGACGATCTTGGTGAGGACGTCTGAGAGATAGGCCAGTGGCTCGACATTGTTGAGCTTTGCCGTCTCGATGAGCGAGGCGATAGTCGCCCAGTGTTCGGCCCCGGCGTCAGAACCGGCAAATAGCGCATTTTTGCGATTGAGGGCAATTGGCCTGATTGACCGTTCGACGACGTTGGAATCGATCTCGATCCGGCCATCGTCGATGAAGCGGGTCAAGCCGTCCCAGCGTGACAAGGCATAGCGGATTGCTTCGGCGAGTTTTGTCTTCTGGCTGATGTAGCCGAGTTGTTCACGCAGCCAGGGAGCGAGGCTGTCGGTAATCGGACGACTTTTTTCCTGACGGGCGACACGACGCTCCTCGTGGGGCCGGCCACGTATCTCTTCTTCGATCCTGTAAAGTTCGCCGATGCGTCGCAGCGCCTCGCTGGCGATGGGTGCCGGACCAGCGGCAGCAAGCTCATAGAAGCGGCGTCGAACGTGGGACCAGCAGAAGGCCAGCGACACGGTGTTCTTTGCCGCGAGCGGGCGATATCCACTGTAGCCGTCTACCTGCAGGATGCCGACGAAGCCCTCGAGATGGGCCATCGGTCGTTCGCCTTTGCGATCTGGCGCATAGACATAGGTGACACCGGGCGGGTCATCGCCCTGCCACGGCCGGTCATCTCGTGCATAAGCCCAAAGCTGGCCGGTCTTGGTTTTGCCACGTCCCGGATCGAGCACCGGGGCCGTCGTCTCGTCGGCGAAGAGCTTGGACGATGACTTCAGATGATCGAGCAGCCGCTGATGGACCGGGCGTAGATGCCAGGCGGCGCGACCGACCCAGTCGGCGAGCGTCGAACGGTCGAGGTCGATGCCCTGACGCTTGTAGATTTGCGCCTGGCGATACAGCGGCAGGTGGTCAGCATATTTAGATACCAGCACCTGGGCGACGGTTGCCTCTGTCGGGATGCCGCCCTCGATCAGCCTTGCCGGGGCCGGAGCCTGGACAACGACTTCTTCACAGGCCCGGCAGGCATACTTCGGGCGGCACAGCACGAGCACCCGGAATTGGGCGGGCACAAGATCGAGCTTCTCGCTGACATCCTCGCCGATCCGATGCAGGTCGTTGCGGCAGCAGGGGCAGGCATGGTTATCGATATCGACCACGATCTCGACGCGCGGCAGATGCGCTGGCAGTGAACCCCGGTTCGTACGCCGTTTAGCGACCTGCGCCTGGCGCAGAGCAGTCGAGCCTTGTTCCTTCTCTTCCAGCCCGGCAGCCTCGATCTGTTCGGCCTCTTCAAGCCCAAGCAGAAGCTGGTCCTCTGGAAGCGTCTCTGCCCGTCGACCAAAGCGGTGACGCTGTAATTCCTTGATGATCTGCCGCAGGCGGGCATTCTCCGCCTCACGCGAAAGCACCATTGCTTTCAGCGCGTTCAGGTCATCCGGAAGCTCGTCTGCCGTCATCGTCATGGATCGAGAACAGCATATTTTGCCGCTCGGAGCGAGACGCTGAATGGCTCTGATTCAATTGGTCGCGCCCGTTATCCGGCCTTTATCGGCGTGCGCGTTTCGCTCGGCGCATGCACGCGTTTCCAGTCCAATCCTTCGAACAGAGCCGAGAACTGGGCGGCCGTCAGATGCATCACACCGTCTTGCATTCGAGGCCAATGGAACTCGCCATCCTCGATCCGCTTGGCGACCAGGCACACGCCGCTGCCGTCCCAGAAGATCAGCTTGATCCGGTCCGTTCGTTTGGCCCGGAATACGTAGATCGTGCCCGAGAACGGGTCGGCACCCATCTGGGCCTTTACCAATGCCGCCAATCCTTCAGCACCTTTGCGGAAGTCGACAGGCTTGGTGGCGATCATCACTTTTACCGCACCGGACGGGCCAATCACGACTGAGCCTTCAACGCCTGGATGACGGCGGCAATGGTTGCAGCATCGGTGCCAGAGGCAATACGCAGCCAGGCTCCATCAATCCGCAATTCAATGGCCGCCTCCGGAGAAGTTCTTCTTGGCAAACGTGCTTGCCGCGCCCTCTTCGGTTCCGAATTCTCGGGCGACACGACGACTGCTGGTGCAAACATTGGTGCTTGCTCCGGCACCGACAACACATCAAGCGGCTTTCGGGCGAGCCGTCGCCATGTGAACAACTGCTGCGGCGTCAATCCATGCCGCCGCGCCACAGAGCACACCGTGACGCCGGGCTCGCAACTCTCCGCAATGATCTGCGCCTTCTGATCGTCGCTCCATTCGCGACGACGGCCATTGCCTGTGAACACCTCAAACCGGCGTATCGGCTCATCCTTGGATTTAAGCGTAAGTTCTGAAATCGACATATGTCCTAGCCCTCTTTCGAGGTTGAACATCAATGATCAAGCGATGATCCGGAAGGTGGGGTCAGGACAGCGCTTACGTTCAACGCATCGACAGCTGTCTTCGAAACCCCTCAGGGCCGTGAACGACGGCAGCGGCATTCCACCGTGCTGGAAGTGGTTTGTCTAATTTTCAACGAGGGTTATATGGCAAGCGAATGCGCACACTGGCTGGTGCGGATCTTTGCCATGAAGCGCTGCGCCTCGGGCGCCCGCTTGCGGCATTGATGCCAAACAAGCCCGATGTCCACGGTCTTGCCGTCCCTATGGAATGGTAGGCATCGCGCTTTGCCGCGCGCTCCGACAAGGCAGGAAACCCGATCCTCCTGCTGGTCAGGATCGCAGCCGCCGCACTGGTCGCAGATCCGGAGCGGCCCAGACGGCCTGAACCGCGCCATGGCCGTCACCCCGGCGCCTATCAACTTCAGGCGATGATCGCATCTTGCCAGCGCGCGCGCCTCCCGCCGAGACCGAATGGATCGCCTTTGCCGCTTGTTATCAGGCGCTGGCGCTCGTTGCGCGATCCCCATTGTTGAACTGACCGGCGATGCGCGCGAACGGGCCCTGCTTCTGGCCCACGCTATCGCAACCAGTTCATAACGCTTGGGACGTCCTGGTTGTTCTTGCGTCAGGCATTTCCGGAGCTGTTGTCTCGATCGAACAGCGACAAACTACAACAGACCTTCGATACATTAAACGAGCGGATTGGTTTTAGTTTTAGTAGTACACCGTAACGTTGAGGTTCGAACGCTTTCACGGTACCCACAGTTTCGATTTCAAAACATGCCCCCTCTTCCAAGCTGATTAGATTTTCCCGCCAACCCGAGACGCCCCTTTCCACATCACCTGCAGAGGATAATTCGCAGGCACCAGGCGGGAATGGCCATGTCGGTTACGATGATGTCCCGGTTGCGGTGTGCAGAACGGAGTTCGTTAGCGTATTCGTCAACTCAAAGCATGTTGAGATCTGTTTGCTTTCATCAACGACAAGAGCATTTGCGCGATGGAGAACTCCCCTACTCGTGCTTTGTGGGTTAGAGAACGCAAATAACCGCCGGCTGATCCGATTTCTCTTATGCGCTGTAGAATGCCGGCAATTGTCGCTGACAATCCTTCAACGCCCATGACCTGACAGGCTTCATGATAGGCTGATCGCGTGATGCCGAGGAAAGCTGAAACAGTTCTCGTTGCTTCAATTAAATCACGCCAAGACGTAATGCCGGTTGGTTTGTAATCCTTGATGTCAGGACATGCTCTGAGCACCGTATCGAGGGAGATCTGTTTCGTGGGGTCGGGTTTGCTGGTTTTAATCGTGGTCTCGGTGAATGATGAAGAAGACGCCTTCAAATCATTCATTTTTATATTTTGAGATTCAAAATGGGATTCAGGCAGGGATTCAATATGATGCCGCTCATTTTGGTTGTGATTGGTGCTCATTTCCTCAATATTGTTCATCTGAATCAACGCTTTATCAATTTCTGCCCGTAATGCGGTCAGCTTGTCTAGAATGTCTTGAAGTTCTGCCGTTGAAGCACGGCGGGGGATGGCGTCAACGATCACGCGAAAGCGCAAATGAACATTCTGCCAGAAGCTGGATGGAGAATCAGCCAGTGCTGCGTTGATCATTTGGGTGAGGTCTCGTCGCTGCAAGGTGATCTGTTCACGCTTACGTTTGAGGAGCGCTGCGTCGGCCTGTATTCGCTTGGCGGCTTGCGAGATTTCCTCTGCACGATAGAGAAGCGGCGCTAGTGAAAAGCCAAAAGCTTCTTCTACCTGTCCGGCCTCGTTTTTATACGCATAGCGCTTGCCATTGGGACTATCGCGTCGCGCAATCAGGCCGCTCTCGATGAGAGTAGCAATATGGCGACGAACAGTCGATTCCGGCATCCCATGCGCTCGCAAGGAGAGCTGACGATTGGAAGGAAAAACAACAAGTCCGTTTTTGACGGTGATTTCATTCTCGGGAAGAAACGACAGCAACGAGCTTATCACCGCCAGACAGCGATCGTTGATCCCGAACACTGACTTGGCAATGCAAAGCTCTTTATAGATCGCCCAACGGTTGACCGTCTTGCCATCTAATTTGGTTGGTGACGAAGGCTTCAATTGGCCAAACGCCATCCTTCGCCCACGAAATGTGGACGTTATTGACTCCAGAATTTGCATTTCCTCTTACCTTTTTTCAGGCAAAAGAAATTCAGCCGCCATAATGACGTTATGACTCTTGACACTGATTCATGGAAATGCGATTCTCGGAGTGCTTAAATCTGAGGAAGGCTTCCATGCGGCAACGTTTTGGGGGCCTTTTTCTTTTGCGTTTTAGTCTCCTGGGTTATGTATCGGTTAGATCGAGTGCTGAAGGCTTACGCTTCCCAGGCTATTTGGGTGCTTCGCTGGCCTTATATTCAGCATAGAGCTCTTCAAGTCGCGACTGGATAAAGTCGGCAAATTGCGGAGCCGCCTTGTCATTGAAGGTGAACTGTACATTTTTGCCAGCTCGTTTGATGGAGACAGGCTGAATACCGTCACCGAGAACAGGTGATAGAACAGCATTCTTTTGACGCTTATCCTTCGACGCTGACAATTTGAGCGCATCGAATACGAATTGAAATCGATCGTCTGAAGGCAACGTGGAAAAGCCAGCGCTACCTATGGCGTCCGTTGCGACAGCTTCGCCGACAGTTGTCAAAAGGCCAACGAACTCCTCCCAGCGCGTACGCCCGATGGATGGTGCACGGCCAATCTTGCGGATGATCTCTTCGGGAATCGACTTAATGATCGTTATCATCTTGGACAGGATGGCTTTATCAATGCCGGTGGACTGATAAAGCGTTTCTCGCGAATAGCCCTGCCCCTCCAAAATATAGGCAAAGAAAGCCTTTTCGATGAAGGAGAGGTTTGAACGCGTATTGTTTTCCTGGCCCTGATGAATAACCAGTTCTTCATCGGTGAGTTGTTTGACAACCGCTCTGACCTTGATGCCGAGCGCTTTAATCGCTGCGACGCGCCGATGGCCATAAGCGATCTGAAACCGATCCGCATTCTGTGGGTGAGGGCGCACCAGAATTGGCACCAGCTGCCCGCTGTCGCGGATCTGCTCAATGAGCTTTGTTTGGTCCTCATCGTCAAATCCCAGACGATCGGAGACGAACGAACTGTCAATCAGATCGGGATCAAGTTCGACGATGGTTTGACCAGTTGAAAGCTGACGTTCGATTTCATCGGCGCGGGCGGACCGTTCGTTGATCTTTTCAAGAGACTGCGAAATTGCGCCAAGCGCCGCTGGACGATTTGCACGGTCTCGATCCAAACCTGCAAGCGGCCTCGCCTGCTCGAAGGACGCATGTGTGGAGCGATCGTCAGTTTTCTGCGATGGCTCGGTCTGTTCAGAAAAGTCGAAAATATTCTTGCGGGCCATGGTTAGTTACGCCCCCAGGTCTGGCGAATTAGGTCTTCAATCTCAGCGTTGACAGATGTCAACGATTCCAGCGCGCGATCATAAGTACCGCGGGAGAATGCAGAACGATCAACTTCATAAAGGGTCTGTTTTGTCAGGCCCGCGTCGGAAATAGCGGTCGATTTCAGCATCGGGGTTTCAAGAACACGGTTGCCAAATATCGAGCGCATGAAGCCTGCCATCTGATTTTGTGGCGCGTCGTTAGGCTCATAGCGGGTGATCAGATAACGCATCCAGTCATATTGCGTATTCCCACCAGCGCGCTCAACAACAGCGAGGAGGTCGGACGTCATATGCAGAAACTGGTTCATCGACATAACATCAAGCATCTGTGGGTGGACGGTGATTAAAACCGATGTGGCCGCGCACAAGGCGGACAGGGTCAGGAAGCCCATCTGCGGCGGGCAATCAATCACAACGACATCGTAAAGATCTTCGACTACCGCAAGGCAACTGCCGATGCGTGAGAAGAACATGGCTTCATTCTTCTGCTCAGCCAGAACCTTGGGCGTTTCGTGCTCAAATTCCATGAGCTCGAGATTGCCCGGAATGACATGCAATCCCGGCGTATAGGTCGATCGGACAATATCCGTAATCTCACGTCGTTCCGCATCATAGCGAATGGCGCCATACAGCGTATCATTGACGCGCACGTCAAGCTCAGGCTGATGGCCGAACATCGCCGAAAGTGAGGCTTGCGGATCGAGATCAATGGCCAGAACCCGATATCCGCGCAAAGCCAGATACTGGGCGAGGTGGGCCGACGTAGTGGTTTTTGCAGAGCCACCCTTAAAGTTCATGACCGAAATGATCTGCAACTTCTCGCCGTTGCGACGATGACGGATATATTTGCCGTGCGTCTTGGGAGAGTTGTCATCCAGCAATTGCCGAATGGCGTGGATGTCCTGAATGGAATACATCCGCCGACCATTGCTCTGGGGCGCTGGTCCGTGGCCTTCCGATACGATCTGCCGGAGGTAGCCTTCCGCCACGCCTATAAAAGATGCAGCTTCCGCGGGCGTGAATGAGCGAATCGATTTCTGCGCTGTTGGCGGAAAAATGCGCATTTGATGCGCCTGAAGTCGCTTCGACAGCTCTTCAGCGTCGGCTTCAATCAAAGACTGAAGGCTGCTATGAGGTTGCGGAGATGCTGTCGGGTTTTGGTGCATGGCTCGTCCTTATCAGCGCATATTCAGTAAAACGTAACAAATATGCGCTGACAAAGATGCCCCGATTCTGTCTTCACCGCAATTTGTTTTTAGTTAATGAATAGTTAACATCAAGCAAAGCAATTATCGGGACTAAACGATTTTACTGACGAGCAATCTGGTGGTAATTTAATCTTCCGTCATGTGTTGTTTACGTTGACAGCTGTCAATGTTGCCGGAAATGCGCTGACAACTGGGTCTGACGCAGATTGGTGAAGAATAAATCTGTCTAGAGCCGAGCCGGCATTTCTGAAAAACTCACGAGATTGCCAGGATTTCAATTTCATTGTTGCCCAAAATGACGATATCGCCAAGTGATTTACCGCTGACGGATCGTGCCAGCGGCGAAACGAACGATATCGTGCCAGACTTCGGATTAGCTTCGTCCTCGCCGACTATCTGATAAGTTTGGCGCGCCCCGCCATCCCTGCTGATAGATATAACGCAGCCGAAACCAACATTCGATGGATATTGTGGTGTTGGTACGAGCCGCGCTGAATGAAGGTGGGCTGCATAGTATCGGAGATCACGCATTGGATGTGCGGTCTGCCAGCGGCGTTCTGAGATGTCTTCGATCGAATTTGCGACTTCATACGCATCTCGCGCCTTCTGAAGCTCCTCCTGCAGCAGTAGCAAGCCCTTCTCTGTCACAAGATTGGGGTGAGGCGAGATTTCACGATCTGGCAATATCGTTTCCGAAGCTGCTTCTGCGCTCTCTTCTTTGGCGAAGGCGACACTCATAGAAAAACTCCTGCCAGTTGTTGAAGGCGATGATAACCGATTCTTACTTAGCCCACAGCATGAAGACTTGGACCTACGATCAGGTTCGAATGCCCATGCCGGACGATTCCGGTGCGTTATTCATGTCGTGATAGGGCTCTCACATATGGATGGAATGCGGTGAAAGTGCTGTTATGGGTGGCAAAGAGTTGTTTGCGCTGACGCGTTGACAGCTGTCAATTTCAGTTTCGATTGAATATGGCGGGCGTGGGCAATAACGAAACGAGCGCAGTCGTACGCACGAGTAAAACGCTTGCAGTTTCAAACAATTTTTTAGTTATACTAACGTGTCTCCAAGCATGAATAATTTGTCTCGCCGTCATCTCAAGGCCGACCGTCAGGTTGCCGACTTTACTGTTGGGCCGTTTGCTGCGGTCATATAATTGAATTGACGGGGCGCATCGACTGATATTGCTGATCGTAGGAGTATTGCTGGACTGGGCGAGAATATCGAATAACTACACGGGTTGAGGTTGCCCTCAGTCTCACAGGTTGTACACGGCATTCCAACCCAGCGCGCAAAACGAGACGCGCATGAATGAGTGTTTATAAAGGTACTGGGGGCGATGGATTGCGATGAAATCAAGCTATTGAAATTATGGTGAAAAATTTCGCAAACAAAAGCTAAGTGGATCTTAAATTTAGCTCGAGCGATTGTCTGTTTTTAATTTTTTTGGAGGAGTGTTCCAGTTCGAACTTTGCCGCGTGAGCCAGGGCGTAACGCAGCATTCGATACGCAACTCTATAACTGATTGACACCAAAAAATCTACAGCTGTGTTTGCGCAAAGACCCAAAGAATCTCTTTTCGACCGGCTAAAAGGCATCAGACGTGCTGGGCCCCTCATGTGCGAACGGCTCCGGCGAAAGCCTTATAGCGATCATTTCCGGACTGTTTCAGTGCGGAATGTCGGGGTGCTCGGGTGGAAGATGATCCCCGATAATGTGGGAAACCGCATTCGATAGGTGTCGTAGTGCGATACCAACAATGGCGTAATGTTCAGCCCATAATCGTCGATTAGCCTAGGCGACCTTGTATATTGGTGATGTTCCTCTGACGGCGCGCATAACCTACCCCTTTAACAAACAGAACGGAGTTTCCGATCCCAGCATTTCCGTTTCAGGAATGCTGGTCTCGAGTGCTCAAGCCCGGGTGATTGGCTTTGCTTTCGCCGGCTGGTTTGTGGGGGATGTGCGTTGATTGCGTATTTGGTCGGATTAATTGGAGAGCGAGTTGAACAGGCGCCTGTGGTTCGGACAGGACTGGCCTCTTGGAAGAATAGCCCGGCGTCGGTCATAAATCTCGACATAACCAAGGCGGTCTTGTTAGTCGCAGCCGGTCTCGCCCTCACAGCGCCGGCAGACGCCCAGACTGCTTGCACGTCGTCGCCATGCACGGGCGCTACGGTTGTTGACGCGAACTCAGCCGACTATTTCCCCAACATATCCGGTTCCACCTGGCTGTTTCGGGATACAAGCCTGCTCAACGCGACAGCAACCAGTGCTATTAGCGGTGGTACGCAAGCATTCTATAATTCGAGCGCGCTGAACGCCACCGCGATGAACTCCATTATTGGCGGATCGCAATATTTCAACGACCTCAGCAGTCTCAATGCGTCACAATCATTCGCCATTGCCGGCGGCGGGCAGAGCTTCTACGACACCAGCACGCTAAATGCATCGGCGACAAATGCGATTAGTGGCGGCTTTCAGTATTTCAACGCCAGCAGCAGGCTGGACGTAACAACGGCAGGCGGCCTCAGTGGCGGGCAGCAGGTTTTTTATGACACCAGCGCGTTGAACGCCGCGACAGCGAACGCCATCGTTGGCGGTTCGCAGTTTTTCAATGGCAGCAGTCATCTAAATGCGACCGCATCAAGCGCAGTCAACGGTGGAACGCAGAGTTTTTACATTAATAGCGTCATGGCGTTGACAGCTGCCAACGCGCTGAGCGGTGGTGAGCAATATTTCAATGACAACAGCGTGTTGGATGCTGGCGTGGGCGAAGCGGTCGGTGGCGGCTCGCAACATTTCTACAATCTCAGTGTCTTGAATGCGTCGGCGGCCAATGCTGTCAACGGTGGCGCTCGGGAGTTTCACGATAGCAGCGTTTTCAACGTTTCCGCCACCAGCGGTCTGAGCGGTGGCGCTCAGACCCTCTATGGCAATAGCACGCTTAATGTTCTGGCCACCAATGCTGTGACGTCAGGTGTTGGCGTCAATTTCGACAATCTGCCGGGTGGCGTTGGGGGAACCATCAAACTCAATGGGTTTAGTACAACCGTCGGCGCTATCAACAGTATTGGCGCAGGCGCTGGTCTCGTTGAAAATGGCGCGGCGACAAGCAGTGTCTTGACCATTGACGGTTCGTCTGTCGGCCCGTCACAATTTTCCGGCGTGATTCAAGATGGCGGCAGCGGTCGGCTGGCTCTGCAACTCAACAGCGGCGTGCTGACGCTTGGTGGTATCAACAGTTTTTCAGGCGGCACGACGATAGCGGGGGGCGTGTTGCAGGTGTTGCGCGATGATAATCTCGGCGATCCGACCGGTGGCCTGATTTTCAACGGCGGCGCATTGGCGACGACGGCGAGTGTCCAGACGAGCCGGTCGATCACGCTTACGCAGGCCGGAATTTTCGATGTGCTGGATAATACCGACCTCACCGTGAACGGTGTCATATCGGGACAGGATGATCTCGTGAAGGTGGGGGCAGGGACGCTTCAACTCACAAATAGCGGTAATAGCTATCGCAACACGGTCATTGAGGCGGGTCGTCTCGTCGGCAATTCGGAAACGATTGCGGGCAATATCGCAAATGCGGGTGTCGTCGTTTTCGCGCAGGCAGCTGATGGCAATTTTGCCGGAAATATAGCGGGCGCAAGCGGGGTTGCCGGAACGATGATCAAGGAAGGATCTGGCAGCCTTATCTTGAGTGGCGCGTCAGATCTCAACTGGATCGTACAGGAGGGCGACCTGACTTCCAGCGCGGAACGTTTCTCCGGCGATGTCTCTATTGCTGCCGCGGCCGCATTTACATTCGATCAGGTGACCAGCGCGCAGTTTACCGGTCTGTTGACGGGTGAGGGGACTTTCATCAAGGCTGGACCTGGAACGCTCGCCTATAACGGCGAAAGCCCCGGATTTGCGGGCATGACCAAAGTGTCCGCAGGCGGCTTGATTGTCGGATCGGATGATAGTCACAGCAATGCGGTTTTGGGTGGCTCCTTCATTATAGGAGACGGTGCTTTGGTTGGTGGGCATGGCTCCATCGGTTCGGGCAGTGGGTCGCTGGTCGACATTTTGACTGGCGCAACTTTGTCGTCTGGCAATTCGATTGGTACGTTGACAATCAACGGAGACCTGACGCTTCAAAGTGGATCGACTTTCGCCGTTGATATTGCAGGCGCTGGCATGAGCGATCTGACGCATGTGACCGGCGCAACCACGATTTTGGGCGGAAATGTCAGCGTGACCGCCCTTGATCCTGCCACCAGGTATCAAAGCGGACAGACCTATACGATCCTCACCTCGGATGGCGGAATAAACGGCGCTTTTGAGGATACAGTATCGAAGTCGGCCTTTATCAATGCAAACGAGACCTATGATCTCAACAACGTTAATCTGACAATTGCTGTCAAAAATGTCGGTCAGACGGATGGGGGAGGTGTCGACCCGACCTCGGGCACACCGCCACCGGCGCTCTTCGCAACTGTTTCGGAAACGAGGAACCAGATCGCGACGGCAAAGGCGCTGGATACGCTGCAGCAGTCGGGGCCATCTCTCGAACTTTACAACAGATTGTTGATGCTCAGCGCAGACGAGGCGCGATCTGCTTTTAACCTTCTGTCCGGCGAAGCCTATGCTTCAACGAAAGCAGCACTCATCGAAGGAAGCGCCGTTATTCGCGACGCCATGAACAGTCGTTTGCGATCAACCGAGAGCTTCGTGCTGTCGCCCTCCGCAACTCTACTTTCCTATGGTCCCGAGAGTGGCTCGACTGCCGCCAGGCCGGACGCGTTTGCGGCGATAACATCCACGGCTCGCGAGCAAAATTATAACGCCTGGATTCAGGGCTAT
This sequence comes from Ochrobactrum sp. C6C9, assembly GCF_022627935.1. Classification (NCBI taxonomy): domain Bacteria; kingdom Pseudomonadati; phylum Pseudomonadota; class Alphaproteobacteria; order Hyphomicrobiales; family Brucellaceae; genus Ochrobactrum; species Ochrobactrum sp. C6C9. The sequence goes on from NZ_JABXGB010000034.1 coordinate 18,628, forward strand.
GGTAACTGGGCTTCAATCGACGGCAACGGAAACACTGCGGGGCTTGACTACAATACCGGCGGCTTCGTTGCGGGAGTAGACGGTACAGTATTCGATAATTGGCGTCTTGGATTGCTGGCGGGCTATAGCCGGACAACATTCGATGTGGATGGGCGCGCATCCTCGGGGCAAAGCGATAATTATACATTGGGCGCCTATGCCGGTTCGTCCTGGAAACTGAACAATGGCAATGCAATCGCCTTCCGCACCGGGCTTGCCTATACGTGGCACGAAATCGAGCTCGACCGATCTGACATTTTTCCGGGCTTTTCCGATAGTCTGAACAGCGATTATCACGCCAGCACGTTTCAGGCTTTTGGCGAACTTGCCTATCAATGGGGCAGGGAAGACACGCCTTTGGAAGCGTTTGCCAATCTTGCTTATGTGCATCACCGCACGGATGGCTTCAATGAAGCGGGAAGAACGGCGGCGCGGCTCTCTGTCGATAGCGATACGATGGACACAGCTTTCACGACCATCGGCTTGCGGGCGTCACGACATTTCATGCTGGGCAATGTATCGGCCAATGCGCACGGGTCTATTGGCTGGCGTCACGCCTATGGCGATATCGACACAGGTTCGACGAACAGTTTCATCGGGTCATCCGCCTTCACGGTTTACGGAGCGCCCATCGCGAAGGACGCCGCGCTCATCGAGGCTGGCCTGAACTTCAATCTTTCCCGCAGCGCCAAGCTTGGGGTCAATTATACCGGCCAGATTGGTTCTCACGCCTATCAACAGGGTGTAAACGCCGTGCTTAGGGTGAGGTTTTGACCGGGGCGGAAATCGCGGCGGCAATTGCTTTGCGCAGCTCATCGACATCGATGGGCTTATGCAGCATGAGTGCCCCGCTGGCATTGACCTCCCTCAATCGCGCGGGAGAGGTATCTCCGGTGACGATAATCGCCGGCAAAGGTCGGCCGACCACCGAGCGCAGTGTTTGAATGGCGTCGAGCCCGGTAACGCCACCGCCCAGCCGATAGTCGGCAATGATCAAATCGACCGGCGCGTCCCCACTCTCCAGGGCTGCCGCATAGGATGCCTGGGCCTCGGTGACTGAGCGCCCCGGATAAATCCGGTGTCCATCAAGGTGAAGCAGTTGCTCCATGGCGTCGATAACATCTTTCTCGTCATCAATGACGATGACGCCGAGCGCGGTTTCCACTTCGAGCGGCAGATGCCCTGGCGGGTTTGCTTGGTCTTCGTCGCGGGTTTGGGGAACCGTGAGCGAGAACATTGAGCCTCGGCCCGGAATGGACACGAGTTTCAACGGATGTCCCAGCAGCATGGCTGTGCGCCGGACTATGGCGAGCCCTAGTCCCAGACCTTGCGACCGGTCGCGCGCCGGATTTTGCAGTTGGACAAACTCCTCGAAAATCTTCGCCTGTTGATCGGTTGGAATACCGGGGCCGGTATCGAAGACTGAATTTCGATCGCATCGCCGCGTCTGCGACAGCCAAGGAGGATGCGACCTTGCTTGGTGTATCGAAAAGCATTCGATAGAAAGTTGTTCAGGATGCGTTTGAGCATCATCGGATCGCTGTCGACATAAAGATCGCTCTCGACAACATGCCACTGAAGTCCGCGTTGCTCAGCTTCCAGCGCAAATTCGTCATGCAGGTCGTGAAATAGTACCGACAGAGAAACCGGTTCGTTCACCACCGTTACAATGCCCGCGTCGAGCCGCGAAATATCGAGCAGCTCGTTTAAAAGTCCGCTCAGATCGTGGACGACGGATTTTGCCTTTCCGGCGAGATCGCGTGCATCGCTGGATGCAACATTGCCGCGCTGCCCCAAGACTCCGAGCGTAGATATCAGCAGGCTCAATGCGTGGATCGGTTGGCGAAGATCGTGGCTTGCCGCCGCCAGAAAACGTGTCTTGGCCCTGTCGGCGCGCTGCGCCCGGTCCGTCTCCTCCTGCAAATGCTCGACCAGATTTTCGTTTTCCAGTCGCAGGCGAATGGTCTCGTGCAGCATGCGATAGGTGATCCGGCAATAATAGAAATTGATGGCGACAAGCGAAGCGAGCAGAAACAGGAAGGCGCCAGAAATTTCGCTTTCGCTGGTGATGCAACGCACCGCTATCGGTATGACCGTCGCGATGATTGACCCGACCAGCGCTGGTGGAAAGGCCGAGAGCGAAGGCACCGTGCCACAGACAAGTCCGGTCAGGACGATGACGGTGAAGGACAGAACGATTGGCGCTTCCGGCAGAAATCCCGCCCATCCCAGCCCGCCCCACAACAGGCCAGATATCCAGGAAAAGCTCGCGGCAAGCCACGCCCAGCGCTGAATGGACTGCGCGTCTCTTTGGCGGCTAAAGAATTGGCGTGATGCGAAAACACGGATTGCGGTCAGCAAATAAAGCGCGCCAAGCCATCCGGCGATCCAACTCGTCGGCACAGCATTTTTCAGAACATAGATCGCACCGAGAGAAATAACGACGTTCGAGATAATGACGCCATAGGAATTTCGGTACAAAAGCTCCGTGAGAGCCTGACGTATCCTGTCTTCCTGCATCCGTCCTCCCAATATGTTGCATTGTCGTCTGTTGCGCAGTGATATACTTAAATTATTGATCGATCAGTAACTTGCCGCCAATAAGTTGTGATTTGAACGATTTGCGCCAATGGGCGCCAATGCAAGGTGAATGACAGCCGGATGACCCGTCCTCTTACCGCCATTCTTGCCGACGACCACGCTATCGTGCGTCAGGGGCTGAAGCTTCTGGTTTCCGTGATGGACGGCATCTCCGTCATCGCGGAAGCCAATGATGGAACGTCCGTTATGGAGCATGTGCGCAGTGCAGGGGCCGATCTGCTCATTCTAGACCTCGGCATGCCAGGGGTCGCCGGAATTCAATTCATCTCGGAAATAAAAGCTGTTGCGCCTAGACTGAAAATATTGATCTTGACCGCGAATGTTGAGCCCAGAACAATTCGCGCCGCGATGGAAGCCGGGGCCAGCGCCTATCTTACAAAGGACGGCGATCCGGAAGAAATCGGCGCCGCCATCGACGCTGTCAGAAATGGCAAGACCTATCTGGCCCAGTCCATCCGTTTTGCGGTCACGGGGGCGACGGGCAGCAGCTCTGAGCCCGCGCCGGATATTCTGTCGCCGATCCCGCTGACGCGCCGCGAACGTCAAATTCTGGCGCTGGTCGCGCAGGGTCTGACTGCGCGGGATGTGGCAACGCGACTGGGGATCAGTCCGCTGACCGCACGCAAGCATCGCGAAAACCTGATGCGGAAGCTTAATCTCCATAGTTCTGCCGAGCTGACGGCCTATGCCGTTCGCCTCGGATTGCCGACCACGTAACGGGCACATCGCCGGAGATTTGCTGGGGTCAGCTAGCTTCCGAGCGCCGCAGCAATCCCCACGATCATTGGTCCCATGAGGGGCAGGAGAACATTGGAAATCGCATAGGTGACCGTGTATCCGATGACCGGCGTCGAATTCCCGGCCTGGGACACAAGTGCGCTGATCGTTGGCGTACTGCAATGCTGACCAGCGATTGCGCCAAGAAGAATTGGTGTCTCGATCTTCATCAGTTTCGCGCCGACAAAAAGTGACACGAGAGCCGGAACGAAGGAAACGATCAGGCCAAGGATCGGCAGGATCAGTCCGTATTGAAGGACAAGATCGATCGCCTCGGGTCCGGCGCTTAACCCGATGGCGGCGATGAATGTCGCCAGTCCGAAATCTTTCGCAAATTCAGCGGCAGGAACCGGAAACCCGCCGCGCGCCGGATTTCGCATGTTGAGCCAACCGAAGACAAGGCCAGCGATCAAGGCGCCGCCGCCTGACCCTAACGTCAGCTCCCAGCCGCGAATATTGAGAGAGAAGTTACCCAGCAGAAGACCGGCGACGATCCCCAGTCCGATAAAGACAAAATCTGTGCTGGCGACTTTGGGCAACGGCTTACCCAATGCATGCACCGCGCGCGTAACCACCTCTTCCTGTCCATAAAGCGTCAGAACATCTCCTTCATGGAGAACCGTACCGGGCAATGCCGGGATATTCTGCCCTAACCGGCGGATATTTGATATGAACACGCCACGCCGCAATTCTGGCGAAGCCGAATGGCGCAACTGGCGAATTTGACGCCCAAATGCGTCAGCCCGGATGAGAACCACTTCACGGGTCACCAGCGCCAGACTGGTGCCGTCCGGCACGGGAACTTCGTCTCCAAATGAATCCTGAATGGCGATAACCGCGTTACGGCGTCCGTGTACAATGACAATGTCATCCGGCTTCAAAAGGAACGCAGGGTCTGTTTGAACAATTTTCTTATGTCGGCGCACACGTTCAATCGTGACAGTCCAGTTCCAGCCTTTCTCCAAATCGCCAACCGTCAGTCCGCCGAGGGAGCCAGCCCTGAAAGCACGGGCGACGAACATAGGTAACCCCTCGACCTGATCGTCGTCCTCATCCTCCGAATCCAGTTTTCTGGCGAGCGCCTGCGCTTCGGTTTTGAGATCGACCTTCAAAAGTATCGGCGCAAGCTGGGTCGTGAACACCACGATCGCCAAAAGCCCGAACAGATAGGTGAGGCTGTAAGCGGTGGCGACATTGGCCTGCAATTGTTCAATCTCTTCTGGCGAGATGGGCAGACGGGAAATCGTTTGTGACGCTGTGCCGATGGCCGCGGATTCCGTCGCGGACCCTGCGAAAAGGCCGGTTGCCGTTCCGATATCGAGCTTGAACAGAATGATCGCAATCGAAACCAGCAAAGTGACGCATACAACTTCGATGATGGAAAAAATTCCATACCGCCACCCACCTTGAATATTGGCGAAAAACTGAGGTCCCGCCGTAAATCCGAGAGCGTAGATGAAAAGAGTGAAGGCGCTGTCCTTCAGGTCCGGCGAAATGCGGACGCCAAGTTGCCCGATTGCTAGCGCCGCCAGCAATGTCCCGCAAACCCCGCCCAATCGAACCGGGCCAATGCGCAAGCGGCCGATGAGGTAGCCTATTGCAAGGGAAGCAAATAGCGCCACCACAGGGTCAGTGAGAAAATACAACGCGGACCCCAGGCTTGCAAACTTATATTTTATTGCTGATGCATAACTAATATAATAATTCAGTTTTTCTGTCTGTCCAGATTCTTGAAAGTGCTTTTATAGCAATTTTTTAGATGATTACTTGGAATTGGCCGCCTTGCGTTTCCTGATACCGCCGTCCGGCGTTGTCGGAAACAGGACGCATATCCGTAAAGGTTAATTCAGCGGTAGCTCGTTCTGAATTGGAACAACCAATTATTATTTATCTATTGAATTGATATTCGGTCGGATTTAGTTTCATATTCCGTTAATGGAAGAATGATTATTATTTAATTGAATAATATTACATTTGGTTAAATTAGCTACGCGTAAGATTTCGGTAAAAATTATATTGTGGCGGTCTGTTCGAGCGGCTGATCAATAACAGGTTTCGGGATAGAATATGGAAAAGCGACCGCTGACACTGACGATTAATGGTGTCACAGTCGGACCCGTTGACGTTCCGCTCGGGATGCCGATGATCGACTTTCTGCACGAATATCTCGACCTGACGGGCACGCATTTTGGCTGCGGTCAGGGCATCTGCCATGCCTGTACAGTTATCGAGGTCAAGCCCGATGGCGCCAAGACCGAAAGCCGCACATGCATCTATGATGCACATTTTTTTGCCGGCAAATCGATCCTCACCATTGAGGGCCACGCGCAGCGCGACAGTGACGGTAGTATTCTCAGCCTGACACCGGTGCAGCAGGCTTTCATCGATCATTTTTCCTTTCAATGCGGCTATTGCACGCCGGGGTTCGTTGCAGGCGCGACCGTTTTTATCGAACAGCTGAAACGACAGCCGGTAAAGCGTGCTGAGCCTGAACGGCGAAGGCATACCTAATGTCGCGCCCGCCATGAAAGGCAACGGCATAGTTGCGCTGGATAAACCGAACGCGCTGATCAGCGCCGTTTTGAACGGTATTGCCACTCAGGCATTCACCAACCAGCAGCGCATGTACGCCATGCCGGCCTTCGCCGACGCGATGGACGAGAGCGAAATTGCCGCGCTGGTTAGCTGGATGCGGGCGCAGTGGGGCGGGCGCGGGGGCCATCCTGTTACTGCCGGGCTGGTCAAAGCGTTCCAGCGCTCTGTCCGATAATTCGTAGAACTGATTTGACCGCATCTTGGACGACATCCCTGCACGGTCAATTAAGGAGATAGATACATGGCTGCCGGACTGTCACGCCGTGATTTCATCAAATTGGGTACGTTCGCGGGCATATCCGTTCTCTTCGCGCGTCTTCCGGCTGCTCAAGCGCTGGAGGTGCAATCGGGGCCGTCGACTGCGGACTGGCTGGACGCTGACGGCAAGGCGCGCCATCGCTGGGACGCCATACGAAAAGTGACCGGCGGGAAAACCTTTGCCCGCGATTATCGCGCCCGGGATATTCCCGGCTGGACGAGGGATCAGGGGCACGCTTTCTTCATAAAGGCGACAAAAGCAGACCGCACCTTTGAGGGCTAGACCTGTCGTTGCTGGGAAAAGAACTCCAGCATGACCGTCTGGTGATGCATGAGGATCTGGAGCGGGACGGCATCCGCATTCCGCAAGTGTCTGATCTTGCTGAAGAGTTTTTCGGCAAGAATTTCCTCGTTCCGAAGGGCGAAACACCGCTTTTGCTTGGCCATTCGGTGGCGCTGCTTGTTTACGACGATTTCGAGCGGTTTGAACTGGCGAAGCGTATGCTGCGCTTTGAAGCGGATGTCGTCCGCTATGGCGCTGAGACCGGCTTCAAGTCGCCGAAAAATTACGGCGCAGCGCGTTATGTGCGCATTGGCGGAGGAACCCCGACATCGCCTTAGGTCTATTCATCCTTTCAGGATGCGACGATCTACGGCAATTTTGATGGCAACGACGTGGTCTGGCCGGATGAAAGCAAAACGGGCCTGTTCGTTCCGCGCTCCGTGCAGACCAGGCACCGGGGCGGAGGCGCGCGCGATCCTGAACAGGTGGCGCGCGAGACTTACGAGCCCATGCGCCGGGGCATGAATGCGGCGCATCAACTTGGCGCAGAGATTGACGCGGCGCGGAAGAACCCAGACAAGATCGTGCTTGACCGCAAGGCGTTTTCCCAGTCGATCGATCCTTCGGCGCTGGAAGCGGACAATGGCAATGCATGGTACGATGCGCAAACGCGGACGCTGCATATCATCGCCGCCGTGCAATCGCCTTACGATGCGGCGCGCTTCGCAGCCATGATCGTCAAGGGCAACAAGACCTTTCCGGTCGATGAGATCAAGCTCCAATTCGGCACAACGGTCGGCTATGGCTCGAAAGACCATTCGATTTTCCCGCTTTACTGCGTGATGGCGGCGTTTTACGGCGGTGGCAAAGCCGTGCGTCTTGCCAATGATCGCTATGAGCAGTTCCAGATGGGCCTCAAGCGCCATTCGTTCCATATGGATGTCTCGCTTGTCGCCGACCGCAAGACGGGCCAGTTCGAAATCATGAAAGGGCACTATGTCGCCAATGGAGGCGGACGGGCCAACTATTCCTTCTCCGTCGCGCAAGTCGCCGCAACGGCGGCGCAATCGATCTATTATCTGCCGAAATCGGACTTCAGTTCGGTCGCGCTGGCGAGCCAGGCCGTGGAGGCAGGTTCCATGCGCGGCTATGGCGCGCTTCAGGTCATGTCGGTGACTGAACTTATGGTTGATGAACTGGCAAATGAACTTGCCATCGACGCCATTGAGCTTCGTCGCCGCAACGCCACCAAGGCGGGCTACCTGAACACGCAAGGCGCTCAGCCGCTTGGCGATCCGCGCAATATCGAAATGCTCGACAAGGCGGCCAGCAATCCGCTTTGGACCAATCGCAAACAGGCCAAGAAGGATTATGACGCGGCGCATCCGGGCCGCCTTTACGGCATCGGCTTTGCGCAGGTGCAGAAGGATTACGGCACGGGGGCTGACACCTCCGCGCTTGCGCTGGAATTCGACGCGCAGGGGCGGCTGACCATGCGGCATTGCGTGCTGGAAATTGGCACCGGAGCGACAACGGCGCAACAGGTTCTGGCGCGCGACATCATCGGCAAAGTGCCCGATGACGTGGAATTCGGCGTGACGGATTTTCCGCAGCTTCCGATAACCAGCACCGGTTCGCCCTATACCATGACGCAGGCGCAGCAGGACGAGGCCGAGAAGAACCCTTACTGGGTCCCTGCCACTTTGCCAGCGATGAGTGCCTCCAACAGCGCGTATTTTCTAAGCTTCGGCACCCGGCAGGCCGCGCAGTTCCTGCTGGAACACACCATTTGGCCTGCGGCGCGGACCATCTGGAGCGAAGGGCCAGCCGACGGACAAATATCGGCTGGTGACGTGACTTTCGCCGATATCCGTATAGTCCCGGGCGGTGTGGGCGGCGGCAGTATGGAAACGCTTTCCTTTGGGCGCATCGCCCGCAAGGCGCACGAACTGGGCTTGATCACAGGGGTGGCGCTTCATTGTTTCAGTCGCTGGGAATGGGCGACCGCTCAGTTCACCGTTCCCGGCGCAGGCATGCGCGAGCTTGCCATCGACGCTTTGGCGGTGCGCTATGATGATGGCGCTCTCGCCGAGGCGAAACGGCGGATGACCACGGGTGGTTATGAATATATCAAACGCAGCAAGGTCAATTTCCCGCCGGTGCAGCGCGTCAATGCGGGCGTGACGACCTATGCGCCAGCGTCCTGCATTGTGGAACTCAACGTCAACACCTTTACGGGTGCGGTTGAGATCATGCAGCATCACAGCATTCTCGATCCCGGCAAGATCATCGTGCCCGAACTGGTATCGGGCCAGCAGCAGGGTGGCCTCGCCATGGGCATCGGCCACGCGCCTATGGAGGAACTGCCACTTTACGATGATGGTCCGGGCGACGGAACATGGAATTTCAATCGCTATACATTGCCGAGATCGAAAGACGTCGCCGTATGGAAACAGAGCGCGGACTATCTGACGCCGCTTTCTGATACTTCGCCGCCAAAGGGCATTGCCGAGGTCGTGACGATCCCGATCATTCCGGCCATTGGAAACGCCATAGCGCATGCCACGGGCAAGCGGTTCTATGAACTTCCGATCACACCTGAAAAGATCAAGCGAGCACTTGGTTAGAGCAACTTAGACAAGTCGATAAAAAACGGCCGAGCGGTTCTCACAAACCTTCAGTGGAGCAAGTCGAGGAATTGTTGCACCGGGGAAGTGCAATCAACTTTGCGAAGCCTTCGGGCGAGTTTTGCGGTGGGTAGAAGTTGCTTGTTAAAGACAGATGGTGTGTCGGTTTAGAGCCGAACCGAAAATTAAGTTGAGCGATTTCAGGAGTTTATGATTCTCTGTGGTTTACCAAGACTACGGAGGATCACATGGC
>NZ_JABXGB010000035.1:0-26570 GCF_022627935.1 Ochrobactrum sp. C6C9
CTCCCTTACTCCCTTACTCCCTTACTCCCTTACTCCCTTACTCCCTTACTCCCTTACTCCCTTACTCCCTTACTCCCCTCAATATTCCTGTGCGCTCATGTAAAGGATAACGCTTCATTAAGCTTAATATCCGATAACTGACGAACGAATCCGTCATGGCGACAAATGGTCGGAATCCGCAGACAGAAAACAGGATAGCGGGGGCAACTCCCGGGAAAGGAACGGAATGATGGCGAGCCTCGGCGGAGACAAATCTCAAGCCGAAGGGGCTGAAGTCCGTCACGTTCCGGTGTTGATCTCCGAGGTGATTGACGCTCTCAAGCCCAAGCCCGGCGAAGTCATCGTCGACGGCACCTTTGGGGCAGGCGGCTACACCCGTCGCATATTGGACGAGGGCGCCGAAGTGATCGCGATCGACCGCGATCCGACGGCCATCGAAGCCGGACGCGCCATCGAAAAGCAGTTTCCAGGGCGTCTGCATCTGGTGGAAAGCCGGTTTTCGGCACTGGATTCAGCCGTTGCGCAAGTGAAGGGAGCAGGCAGCAAAGTGGATGGCGTTGTGCTCGATATCGGTGTTTCGTCGATGCAGATCGATGAAGCCGAGCGCGGCTTCTCCTTCCAGAAGGACGGGCCGCTCGACATGCGCATGTCCAGCAAAGGTCCCAGCGCTGCCGATGTTGTTAATCGCCTGAAGATGGGCGATCTGGCGCGCATTTTCAATTTCCTCGGTGAGGAGCGTCATGCAGGGCGCATCGCGCGGATGATCGAGAAGCGCCGCGAGGCGCAGCCGTTCACCCGCACGCTTGATCTCGCCAATGCGATTGAAACGCTGGTCGGTCGTAATCCCAAAGTGCCTATCCATCCTGCGACGCGCGTGTTTCAGGCATTGCGCATCTACGTGAATGATGAGTTGGGTGAACTGGCCCGCGCATTGCTGGCAGCCGAACAGGTTTTAAAGCCCGGCGGTCGGCTGGTGGTGGTGACGTTCCATTCGCTCGAAGACCGCATGGTGAAGCGCTATTTCGCGGATCGTGCAGGCGGCAGTGCGGGTTCGCGGCATATGCCCGAAACCCATGTGCGCCATCCAAGTTTCACGCCCGCCGTTAAGGGCGCTGTCGGGCCGACGCCGGAAGAAGAAGCCCGCAATCCACGTGCGCGCTCGGCGAAGCTGCGCGCAGGAGTGCGGACTGATAATCCGTCGCTTGAAGATGATCTTTCGCTGTTCGGGCTTCCCAAACTGCCTGAAACGCATGAACTAAGCCGGAGTTGAACGAGTGCTGCGTACTTTCGATCTCATCATGATTGCGGCGATGTTGGTGGCAGCGGCTGTCACCTACACCATCAAGTATGACGCGGAAAAGCAGATCGCGGTCATTGCCAAGCTGACGCGTCAGATCAATTCCGAGCGCGACACGATCACGCTGCTGCGCGCCGACTGGGCGCTCATGACCCAGCCGGGCCGTCTGCAAAGCCTGACGGGCGTTTATGAAAAAGAACTGAACCTGCAGCCCATCGTGGCCGAGCAGCTCATTTTGAGCGCCGGTGACATTCCGGAGCGTCCGTTGGACGACATTCAGAAAATCATCTCCGGCACCGATGAACTGGTGGCAAGCGGCGTCCTCGAACAGGACAAGATCACGACCGGCAGCGTCAAGAAGAGCGGGGCAAAGCACTGATCATGCGGCTGAAACTCGGTCTTTCAAAAAAGAAAAAGCAGGATATGATGGACGGCATGGAGCCGGTCGGCGATGAAAAGCTGGCTGGCAACATGGCTTTTGTCGGGTCGCGTAAAAAGCACGGCAATCGTGCGCGCAACCGTTTGTGGATGGCGATTGCCTGCTTCGTCGGCATTTATGGCGTGATAGGCGGCAAGCTCGTCTATTTCGGCATGATTGGCGGTGAGGACGAAGATGCTTCCGGTCCAGCCGTGCAGCAGCTTGCCTCGCGCCCGGATATTCTGGATCGCAACGGCGAAATTCTCGCGACCGATATCAACACCGCTTCGCTCTACGCCGAACCGCGCAAGATCGTCGATCCCGACGAAACCATCGAAATGCTCTCCACGGTGCTACCCGATCTCGATTGGGAGGCGACCTATAAGCGCCTCAAGAGCGGCGCGGGCTTTGTCTGGGTCAAGCGCGGCCTGACGCCGAAGCAGCAGAGCCAGATCATGGCGCTGGGCGTTCCGGGCATCGGTTTCCGCACCGAAAAGCGCCGCTTCTATCCGGGCGGTCCTACCGCATCCCACATTCTCGGTCTGGTCAATGTCGATAATCAGGGCATTGCCGGTATGGAAAAATATATCGACAGCCAGGGCCTGACCGATCTCCGTCTTGCCGGTCTTGCGACCGGTCAGTCGCTGGAGCCGGTGCGTCTGTCCATCGATATTCGCGTGCAGCACATCATGCGCGACGTTCTGGTCAAGGCCATGGAGCGCTATCGCGCCATTGCTGCCGGCGCCGTTGTTCTCAACATCAAGACCGGCGAAGTGATCGCCATGGCCTCGGTGCCGGATTTCGATCCGAACAACCCGGTCAATGCGCTCGACAAGGATCGCCTCAACCGCATGTCGGCGGGCACCTATGAAATGGGCTCGACTATCAAGACCTTCACGACGGCGATGGCGCTCGATTCCGGCAAGTTCACCTTGCAGTCGAAGCTCGATGCGACGCGTCCGCTGGTGTTCGGTCGCCAGACCATCCGCGACTTCCACGGCAAGGGCCGCTGGCTGACGCTGCCGGAAGTCTTCATCTATTCGTCGAACATCGGTTCCGGTCGCGAAGCCGATGCCGTCGGCATCGAAGGCCACCGCGCCTTCCTCAAGAAGATGGGTCTTCTTGACCGCATGCAGACGGAATTGCCGGAAGTGGCGCGTCCCGTTGAGCCGCGCGTCTGGAAGAAGGTCCATTCGATGACCATCTCGTTCGGTCACGGCATGATGACGACCCCGTTGCAGACTGCGGTGGGTGCGGCAGCGTTGATGAACGGTGGCAAGCTGTTCAACCCGACCTTCCTGATGCGTTCTCAGGCTGAGACCGTCGCGCTGGGAGAGAAGCAGGTCGTTCATCCACAAGTTTCTGCTGATATGCGTTATCTCTACCGCCTCAATGCCACGGCGCCGGGCGGTTCGGGCAAGCGCGCAGCCGTTCCGGGCTATCGTGTCGGTGGAAAGACGGGTACGGCTGAAAAGGTGGTTCACGGTCGCTATTCGAAGGATTCGCGCTTTAACGCCTTCCTTGCCGCGTTTCCGATCGAAGATCCGGCCTATGTGGTGCTGACCATCATCGACGAGCCGAAGCCGGAACAGGGCAAATTCGGCGCGACCGCGGGCTTCAATGCTGCGCCGATGGTCTATGAAATCATCAGTCGCTCGGCATCCTTCCTCGGGGTCAAACCGAACTTCGAACTGGATGCGCTACCGGCAACTGTTAGCAATGTAAGCGGCGGGCCTGATTTAAAACAGGAATTGCCGCCAGCAATGGTTTCCAACGAATACGACTGATTCGTGTGGTGCAGCTTCAGGCCGCGAGGCCACTTTGGGTACGACGCAACGGAATTTGGATTTGATTGCCATGAAACTGAAGGAAATCGCTCTTTTTAAGGAACTGGCCTCCGGCAATGACGGTGAGGTTGAAATCACGGGCGTTACCTCGGATTCCCGCAAGGTCGAACGCGGTTTTCTCTTTGCCGCGCTGAAAGGCGTGAAGGCGGATGGAGCGGCATTCGCTGCGGATGCGATCAAACGCGGCGCTGCCGCCGTCATCGCCGCCAAGGATGCAACCATCGCCGATGCGGGCGTGCCAGTCTTGCATGTAGACGATCCGCGTCATGCGCTGGCCACCGCTGCGGCGCAGTTCTATGGCAAGCAGCCTGAAATCATGGTTGCCGTTACGGGCACGAGCGGCAAAACCTCCGTTGCTTCCTTCACGCGTCAGATATGGGCCTATGCAGGCTTCCCCGCTGCAAACATCGGCACGACAGGCGTGTTTTCGCCGACCCGCAGCGACTATAATTCGCTGACGACGCCCGATCCGGTGGAGTTGCAGCGCGTTCTGACCGAACTTGCCGATGAAGGCGTGACCCATGCCGCGATGGAAGCTTCTTCGCACGGGCTGGACCAGCGCCGTCTCGACGGCGTGAAACTCGCCGCTGGCGCCTTTACCAATCTTGGCCGCGACCATATGGATTATCACGCGACCATCGAAGAATATCTCGGCGCGAAAATGCGCCTGTTCGATACGCTGCTGCCGAAGGGTGCGCCTGCGATCATCTTTTCGGACGATCATTTCTCGCAACAGGCCATCGATGCGGCGACCGCTGCCGGTTGTGACGTGAAGACCGTCGGCCGCAAGGGCAGTTTCATCAATCTGAAGCGCGTCGAGCATGAGCGATTCCGCCAGCATGTGGAAGTGCGCATCGGCGACGAAATCTTTGAAATCGAGCTGCCGCTGGCCGGTGATTTCCAGGTGGCGAATGCGCTGGTCGCAGCCGGTCTCGCTATGGTTACGGGCGTGCCCGCTGCCGCCGCCATGCGCGCGCTGGAACGCCTGAAGGGCGCGCCGGGCCGTCTCGATCTGGTGGGTGCGACCGAAGATGGCGCACCAGCCTATGTCGATTATGCGCATAAGCCGGAAGCGCTTGAAAATGTTCTGACTTCGGTTCGCCCATTCACCACGGGCCGCGTGATTGTCGTGTTCGGTTGCGGCGGTGATCGTGACAAGGGCAAGCGCCCGATCATGGGCGAAATCGCCTCGCGTCTTGCCGATGTGGTGATCGTCACGGACGACAATCCGCGTTCGGAAGTGCCGGCGCAGATTCGCTCCGAGATCATGGCCGCGGCAACCGGAGCGACCGAAATCGGCGATCGCCGCGAAGCGATCTTCACGGCTGTGTCCATGATGATGCCGGGCGACACGCTGGTGGTTGCGGGCAAGGGACATGAGGAAGGCCAGATCGTTGGCAACATCACCTTGCCGTTCTCCGATCATGCGGAAGTCGCAGCCGCACTGGCTGCCCGTCTTGAGGAGCGTCAGGGATGAAAGACTGGCTGTGGTCATCGGCTGATATGGTTGAGGCCATGGGAGGCAGGCCCTTCGGCAAGCTCCCTAAAGGCATCACCGGCATTTCCATCGACAGCCGCACGCTGAAGCCCGGCGAGGCTTTTTTCGCCATCAAGGGCGACCTGTTTGACGGCCACGACTTTGCCACGGCGGCAATGGCGGCTGGCGCAGGTCTTCTGGTGGTGGCTGAGCATCGCCTGCCTGCTTTCGGCAATCTGAAAGTGCCGATGATCGTCGTGGAAGACGTGCTTGAAGCGCTGACCAAGCTGGGGATTGCATCGCGTGCGCGCTCGAAGGCGCAGATCATTGCGGTGACGGGTTCGGTCGGCAAGACGACGACCAAGGAAGCGCTGCGCCATGTCCTGTCCGGCGTTGGCAAGGTTCATGCCTCGGTCGCATCCTTCAACAATCATTGGGGCGTGCCGCTGACGCTCGCCCGCATGCCAGCCGATACCGATTACGGCGTGTTCGAAATCGGCATGAACCATCATGACGAAATTCGTCCGCTGGTGAAGATGGTGCGCCCGCATGTGGCGCTGATCACGCTGATCGCGCCCGCGCATCTTGGCCATTTCGCCAATCTGGAAGAAATCGCGGTCGCCAAGGCCGAGATTTTCGAAGGCATCGTACCGGGCGGCTATGCGCTGCTCAACCGTGACGACAAGCGTTTCAAGCAGTTGGAAGAACTGGCGGAGAAAGCTGGCGTCGAGCATATTTCAACCTTTGGCGAAAATGCGCGCGCCGATTATCGCCTGCGCGAAGTCAAGCTGCACCCGACATGCTCCTGCATGACGGTGAAGATCGGCAATCACGAAGCCGTCGTGAAGGTCAGCATACCGGGCCGTCATATCGTGCAGAACATGCTGGCTGTCCTTGGCGCTTGCGATCTCGTCGGCGCCGATCTCGCCAAGGTGACGATGGCGATGGCGACCCTTTCAGCAGAAGGCGGGCGCGGCGCACAGCATGTGCTGCAACATCCCGATGGCGGCACATTCACGCTGATCGACGAAAGTTATAATGCCAATCCGACCTCCATGCGTGCGGCGCTGGCATTGCTCCAGTCGTCCAAGCCGGAAGGTCCTAAGGGACGGCGCATCGCCGTTCTCGGCGACATGCTGGAACTCGGTCGTCAGTCGGGCAAGCTGCATGCCGACCTCGCACGTCCGATCGTGGATGCCGAAGTCAGTTCACTTTTTATCGGTGGCCCTGAAATGTCGGTGCTTAAAAACGCCTTGCCGGTTGAAATTCACACCGAATACAGGCAGAGCACCGATGAATTACTGCCGCTGGTGATAAAGGCGGTCCGTCCCGGCGATGTCGTCATGGTGAAATCGTCCAAGGGAATCGGCTTCTCCAAAATCGTCAAGGCTTTCACTGCCCAGTTTCCGCCGGTCGAGCCGGCGGAATAGGCGATGGTCGAGGGAATTTTCTCCACATGCTGATGCTTCTCACCTTCTTCGCTGAACACATGACACCGCTCAACGTGTTCCGCTACATCACCTTCCGCACTGGCGGCGCGATGATTACCTCGGCGCTGATCGTGTTCCTGTTCGGCCCGACGATCATCAACTCGTTGCGCGTGCGTCAGGGGAAGGGGCAGCCGATCCGCGCCGACGGCCCGCAGACCCATTTCAAGAAAGCCGGTACGCCCACCATGGGCGGTCTGATGATCATGACCGGCATTCTCATTTCGTGCATGTTGTGGGCCAATCTCTCCAGCGTCTATGTCTGGGTGGTGCTGCTGGTCACCGTGGGCTTCGGTGCCATCGGTTTCTATGACGACTATCTCAAGGTGACGAAGCAGTCCGACAAGGGCTTTTCCGGCAAGGCGCGTCTGGGCATCGAGTTCCTGATCGCAGCGATTGCCGCTTTCGTCATCATGCGCGCAGGGCAGGAGCCTTTCTCCTCCTCGCTGACCTTCCCATTCGCCAAGCAGTTCGTTATCAATCTGAGTTGGTTCTTCATTCCCTTCGCCGCCTTCGTGATGGTCGGCGCGGGCAATGCCGTGAACCTGACCGACGGTCTCGACGGTCTGGCCATCGTGCCGGTCATGGTTGCTGCAGCTTCCTTCGGCTTCATCGCCTATCTTTCCGGTAATGCGATCTTCGCAGATTATCTGCAAATCCATTTCGTGCCGGGCACGGGTGAACTTGCCGTGGTGTTAGGCGCGGTGATCGGTGCAGGCCTTGGCTTCCTGTGGTTCAATGCGCCGCCTGCCGCTATCTTCATGGGCGATACGGGTTCGCTGGCGCTGGGCGGCATGCTCGGCACCGTGGCCGTTGCGACCAAGCATGAAATCGTGCTCGCCATCATCGGCGGTCTGTTCGTCATGGAAGCGCTTTCGGTCATCATTCAGGTTGGCTCTTTCAAGCTGACCGGCAAGCGCGTCTTCCTAATGGCGCCAATTCACCACCATTTTGAAAAGAAGGGCTGGACCGAAAGCCAGGTCGTGATCCGGTTCTGGATCATCGCCATCATTCTCGCAATGATCGGCCTTTCCACCCTCAAGCTCAGATAGTCACAAGACCAGTATCGACAGGCAAGAAGAATGATCCCGATCACCGCCCTTAAAGACAAGACCGTCGCCCTCTTCGGACTGGGCGGGTCGGGCATCGCCACAGCCAAGGCCATCGTGGCCGGAGGGGCGAAGATCATTGCCTGGGACGATAATCCCGACAGTGTCGCGCGCGCGCAAGGCACAGGCATTGCAACCGGCGATCTGAGGCAGGCGGACTGGTCGCAGTTCGCCGCCTTTGTGCTTTCGCCGGGTGTTCCGCTGACCCATCCGAAGCCCCATTGGACGGTCGATCTTGCCCATGCGGCAGGCGTCGAAATTATCGGCGATGTGGAGCTTTTCGTGCGCGAGCGCAATCATATCGCACCCGATTGCCCGTTCATCGCCATTACCGGCACCAACGGCAAATCGACCACCACCGCGCTGATCGCCCATATCATCAAGGCGTCGGGCCGCGACATGCAACTCGGCGGCAATATCGGCACGGCAATCCTCACGCTGGACTCGCTAGCGGCCAACCGTTTCTATGTGGTTGAATGCTCGTCCTACCAGATCGATCTGGCACCCTCGCTGAATCCGACTGCCGGAATTTTGCTGAACCTGACGCCGGATCACCTCGACCGTCACGGCACGATGGAAAACTATGCGGCCATCAAGGCGCGGCTGGTTGCGGCCAGCGGCACCGCGATTATCGGCGTTGATGATCTTTACTGCACGGCGATTGCCGAAAATCTGGCGGCGAACGGCGTCAATGTTGCGCGGATTTCCAAGGAAAAGCACCTCGACAACGGCTATTTCGCTGATGGTCCGACCTTGATTCATGCCACCGATGGCAAGAATGAGGAACTGGCCTCGCTCGCCGGGGTCGGTTCGCTGCGCGGCGCGCATAATGCGCAGAACGCGCTCGCAGCCGTGGCGGCCTGCCTCGCTGTCGGCCTGTCACTCGATGAAATTCGCGCCGGTCTGAAAAGCTTTCCGGGTCTGGCGCACCGCATGGAGCAGGTAGGGCGGCGCGGCAAGGTGCTGTTCGTCAATGATTCCAAGGCGACCAATGCTGATGCGACCGCACCGGCGCTGTCGTCCTTTCCGCAGAACATCTACTGGATCGCTGGTGGTGTGCCGAAAGCGGGCGGTATCGAATCGCTCGGCGGGTTCTTCCCGCGTATCGCCAAGGCCTATCTGATCGGCGAAGCGGCGGCGCAGTTTGCTGCGACGCTGGGCGACAGCGTGCCGTTCGAAATTTCCGATACGCTGGCCGTGGCCGTCGATCATGCCGCGCGCGATGCGGGCAATGATGCAGCCGCAGAGCCGGTGGTGCTGCTTTCGCCAGCCTGCGCCAGCTTCGATCAGTTCCAGAATTTTGAAAAACGCGGCGATGCCTTCCGCAGCGCCGTATTGGCCCTTCCCGGTATCATGCCAATTGGAGGAGAAAGCTGATGGTAAGCCGTGTCGATCGCGGTCCTGTCGCCAACTGGTGGTGGACAATAGACCGCTTCTTTCTCGTAGCCTGCCTTGCCCTGATGGGGCTTGGCATTCTGCTGTCCTTTGCGGCAAGCCCGGCTGTGGCGTCGCGCATCGGTCTCGACAGTTTCCATTTCGTCGAGCGTCAGACCATCTTCATGATCCCCGCCGTCATCGTCATGGTGGGCGTGTCGTTCTTCTCCCCACGGCAGATCAGGCGTTTCGCGCTGATCCTGCTCGCCATTTCCATGGTGCTGATGGTTGCGGCGCTCTTCTTCGGTATCGAAGTCAAGGGTGCGCGCCGCTGGGTCAATCTGGCGGGTATTTCCATCCAGCCATCCGAATTCATGAAGCCCGCTTTCGTGGTCGTCTGCGCATGGCTCTTCTCCGAGCGCGAACGTGGCGGCGACATGCCGGGCTATTTCCTCGCCATGATGCTGTTCTGCACGGTTGCCGGTCTTCTGGTGTTGCAGCCTGATCTGGGCCAGACCATGCTGACCACCGGCACATGGGGCGCGATGTTCTTCCTCGCCGGACTGCCGATGTTCTGGATTCTGGTTCTGGGCGGGCTTGCGGTTTGCGGCGGCTTTAGCGCTTATTTCGTGTTCGACCACGTGGCCGGTCGTATCAACCGCTTCATGACGGGCGAGGGCGATACGTTCCAGGTCGATGCCGGACGCGAAGCCATTCTGCGCGGCGGCTGGTTCGGGCAGGGGCCGGGTGAAGGCACCGTCAAGCGCATCATCCCCGACAGCCACACCGACTTCATCTTCTCCGTGGCTGCGGAAGAATATGGCATCATCCTGTGCATGATCATCATGCTGCTATTTGCCTTCATCGTGGTGCGTGGGCTTTCCATCGCGCTCAAGGAACGCGATGCGTTTACGCGTCTTGCCGTGTCTGGCATCGTGATCCTGTTCGGCTTCCAGTCGATCATCAACATGGCGGTGAACCTGCACCTGATGCCCGCAAAAGGCATGACGCTGCCGTTCATTTCCTATGGCGGCTCGTCGCTGGTGGCGATTGCCATCACCATGGGCATTTTGCTGGCGCTCACCCGTCGCCGCCCGGAAGCGCGCATGACGCACACGGTTGGGCATATCGGGTCAAATCGGGGCGAACGCATTCCGGCGCTGTGAGGGATTGATGGCTAAAGGTGTTATCGTATTGGCCGCCGGGGGAACGGGCGGCCATCTTTTTCCGGCGGAAGCGCTGGCGCATGAATTGAAGTCACGCGGCTGGGATGTGCATCTGGCGACCGATGCCCGGGCGCAGCGTTTTGCAGGCGCTTTCGATGAAAGCCATGTGCATGTGATCCGTTCCGCGACCATTGCGGGCCGCAATCCGATTGCGCTGTTCAAAACATTCTGGTCGCTGTGGCAGGGCAATCTCGATTCACGCAAATTGTTCCGCCGCTTGAAGCCGCAGCTTGTCGCTGGTTTCGGCGGTTACCCGACCTTGCCGCCGCTTTATGCGGCCAGCAATATGCATATTCCGACGCTGGTGCATGAACAGAACGCCGTGATGGGCCGCGCCAACAAAGGCCTTGCGGGGCGCGTCAAGGCGATTGCAGGCGGGTTTCTGCCGGAAACGGGTGGAACTTTTGCTGATAAAACCGTGACGACCGGCAATCCGGTACGTCCGCCTGTGTTGGCGGCAGCCGCCACGCCTTACAAGCAAGCCAAGCCGGACGAGCGGTTTCGTCTTTTGGTTTTCGGCGGCAGTCAGGGTGCGCAGTTCTTCTCAAACGCGATACCGGCTGCGGTTGCTCTTCTGCCCGAGAAGGAACGCGCGCGACTTCTGATCACCCAGCAGGCGCGCAAGGAAGACGAAGCTTCCGTGCGCGAGGCCTACAAGAAGCTTGGCATTCCAGCCGATGTGGCCCCGTTCTTCAACGATATGCCGGCACGCATGGCGGATGCGCATTTCGTGATTTCGCGCTCCGGCGCATCGACGGTTTCGGAAATAACGGTGATCGGTCGTCCGGCCATTCTGGTGCCATTCCCCCATGCGCTTGATCACGATCAGGCGGCCAATGCCGAAGCACTTAGCCGTGCAGGCGGCGGAGAGGTCGTGCGACAGGCTGAGCTTTCGCCCGAACGCCTCGCGCAAATCCTGCAATCGGCGATGAATGAGCCGGAAAGGCTCGAAAATCAGGCAAAAGCTGCAAAAAGCGTCGGCAAGCCGGATGCTGCGCGGTTGCTTGCCGATCTGGCAGAGGCTATTGCAACTGGCAAATCAGTTCACGAATTCAAAGAAGGAACTCGGCCATGAAAATGCCGCTGAACATCGGGCTCGTTCATTTCATCGGAATTGGCGGCATCGGCATGAGTGGCATCGCCGAGGTGCTGCATAATCTTGGATACAAGGTCCAAGGCTCGGACCAGTCGGACAGCGCCAATGTGCAGCGTCTGCGCGAGAAGGGCATCGAGGTTTTCGTCGGCCATAAGGCTGAAAATCTCGGCGACGCGGAAGTCATCGTCGTTTCGACCGCAATCAAGAAGACCAACCCGGAATTGGCTGCCGCGCGCGAAAAGCTGCTGCCCATCGTGCGCCGCGCTGAAATGCTGGCCGAACTGATGCGCTTCCGCCGCGCTGTTGCCATTGGCGGCACGCATGGCAAGACGACCACCACTTCCATGGTGGCAGCGCTTCTGGATGCAGGGCATCTCGATCCGACCGTTATCAATGGCGGTATCATCAATGCCTATGGCACCAATGCCCGCATGGGCGACGGCGACTGGATGGTGGTGGAAGCCGACGAAAGCGATGGCACCTTCCTCAAGCTGCCCGCCGATATCGCGGTTGTGACCAATATCGACCCGGAACATCTCGACCATTACGGCAATTTCGACAATGTGCGCGCCGCTTTCGCGCAGTTCGTCGAGAATGTGCCGTTCTACGGTTTTGGCGTCATGTGCCTCGATCATCCGGAAGTGCAGGCGCTTGTGGGCCGCATCGAGGATCGCCGCATCATCACCTATGGCCAGAACCCGCAGGCGGAAGTGCGTTTTGTCAATCAGCGCATGGAAGGTGCGGCGAACCTGTTTGACGTGGTCATCCGTTCGCGCAAGGGCGAGGCCGTCGAGATCAAGGATCTGCGCCTGCCGATGCCGGGCCTGCACAATGTTTCCAACGCCACGGCGGCGA
This sequence comes from Ochrobactrum sp. C6C9, assembly GCF_022627935.1. Lineage (NCBI taxonomy): Bacteria > Pseudomonadati > Pseudomonadota > Alphaproteobacteria > Hyphomicrobiales > Brucellaceae > Ochrobactrum > Ochrobactrum sp. C6C9. The sequence continues at coordinate 12,187 of NZ_JABXGB010000035.1, forward strand.
TCGCAGTCGCACATGAACTGGGCATTTCCGCTGACGATATCCGTCGCGGCCTTGGTTCATTCGGTGGCGTGAAGCGCCGCTTCACCCATACGGGTTCGTGGAACGGCGTCGAGATTTTCGACGATTATGGCCATCACCCAGTGGAAATCCGCGCGGTGCTGAAAGCCGCACGCGACGCAACAACTCAGGCAGGTGGTCGCGTGATCGCCATTGTGCAGCCACACCGCTACACCCGCCTGCACAGCCTGTTCGACGAATTTGCCGCATGCTTCAACGATGCCGACACGGTCATCGTCACGCCGGTCTATACGGCGGGCGAAGACCCTATCGAAGGCGTGAACTCCGAAACGCTTGTCAGCCGCATCAAGACGGCGGGCCATCGCGATGCGCGCTACGCCAGCGGGCCGGAAGCTCTGGCCCCGCTCGTTGCCTCCATCGCGCAGCCGGGCGACTTTGTCGTCTGCCTCGGCGCGGGCAACATCACGCAATGGGCCTATGCGCTGCCCAAGGAACTCGCCGAACAGGGTAAGAAGTAATGGACTATCACCCGATGGAAAGCGGCGAGGCGCTTCTGAAGAAGCTTGACGGCAAGCTGTCGGGCCTGCGCGGGCGTCTGACGCCCGATACGGGCATGGACAAGATCACCTGGTTTCGCGCCGGTGGACCGGCACAGGTTCTGTTCCAGCCCGCCGACGAGGAAGACCTGTCGAATTTCCTGAAGGCAGTGCCGGAAGAAATACCGATCCTCGTGGTGGGCATCGGTTCCAATCTGCTCGTGCGTGACGGGGGCGTTCCCGGCTTTGTCATCAGGCTTTCCGCTAAGGGGTTTGGCGAGGTCGAGCGCGTTTCCGAAACGCAGCTCAGGGCAGGCACAGCGACGCCAGACAAGCGCGTGGCAGCGGCGGCGCTGGAAGCGGGCCTTTCGGGCTTCCATTTCTACCACGGCATTCCTGGTGGCATCGGCGGGGCGTTACGCATGAATGCGGGCGCCAATGGTGTGGAAACGCGCGAGCGTGTCGTGGAGGTGCGGGCGCTCGACCGTAAGGGCGAACTGCATGTGCTTTCGAATGCCGATATGGGCTATGCCTATCGCCATTCTTCGGTATCGCCGGAGCTGATCTTCACCTCGGCGCTGTTCGAGGGCGTTCCGGGTGACCGCGAGGATATCCAGCGCGCCATGGACGAGGTGCAGCATCACCGTGAGACGGTGCAGCCTGTGCGCGAAAAAACCGGCGGCTCAACTTTCAAGAATCCTGAAGGCACGTCTGCCTGGAAGGAAATCGACAAGGCGGGCTGCCGTGGATTGCGTATCGGCGGTGCCCAGATGTCGGAGATGCACTGCAATTTCATGATCAATACCGGCACTGCGACCGGGCATGATCTGGAGACTTTGGGCGAGACAGTTCGCGCAAAAGTTTTTGAGTCGTCAGGGATTCGCCTCCACTGGGAGATCAAGCGTCTCGGTTTGTTCCGCGACGGCGAGCGCGTAGAAGAGTTTCTCGGCAAAGTTTAATAAAAAAATTGCCCGGATTTTCTGCCTGAAAATCCGGGCTTTTTTGCCTTCGCAAGCGACGCGTAAGGTTCGTCCCTTTTGATAGGGTCTTGTCACGGAATCAATCCTCTGATTCTTTATGGTTAACCACACAGTGATTTGATTCGGCAGGATTTTCCTGCCGTGGACGTCTGCGGCCTCCAGTGTCGTGGTCTCGAAGTTCGCTAGGGTTCGATATCGTGCGTGAGTGCGAACTTCGAGATCAAAACGACACTGGCAGTTTAAAAAGTAGCCGGTGTTCTTTCGGTCCCGAAATTCGTCGGTGATCGATATCGGTTGAAACGAATTTCGGGATCGGAACACCGGCCCGCTGGGCTACTCGGACTCTGTTCTTGATTCACCGCGCAGGGGATTGCGCAGAGGGGATGCTTAACATGACGGGAAAACACGTCGCCGTTTTGATGGGTGGGTTCTCCTCCGAGCGTCCTGTCAGCCTGTCGTCCGGCGCGGCCTGTTCGGCGACCCTGGAAGAGCGCGGCTACCGTGTGACCCGTATCGATGTGGATCGCAATGTCGCCAGTGTTCTCGCCGAGCTGAAGCCTGATGTCGCCTTCAATGCGCTGCACGGCCCATTCGGTGAAGATGGCGCCATTCAGGGCATCCTCGAATATCTCCAGATTCCCTACACCCATTCCGGCGTTCTCGCTTCCGCGCTCGCCATGGATAAGGATCGCGCCAAGAAGGTTGCTGCGGCGGCTGGCGTGGCCGTCGCGCCGTCGCGTCTGATGAACCGTTTCGATATCGGTTCCGAACACCCGATGGAGCCGCCTTATGTGGTCAAGCCGGTGCGTGAAGGTTCAAGCTTTGGCGTTGTGATCGTCAAGGAAGACCAGACCCATCCGCCGCAAATCATCGGCTCTGCGGACTGGAAATATGGCGACGAAGTTCTGGTTGAAAGCTACATCGCTGGCCGCGAATTGACCTGCGCCGTGATGGGCGACCGCGCCATGGATGTCTGCGAGATCGTTCCGGTCGGTCATCAGTTCTACGATTATGATTCAAAATATGTTGCAGGCGCATCAACTCACGTGTGCCCGGCAAAAATTTTACCAAATATTTACCAAAAAATACAAACAATGGCCCTTACGGCGCATCGGGCAATCGGGTGTCGGGGCGTAAGCCGGTCGGACTTCCGTTTCGATGATCGTTTTTCAGAAGAAGGCGAAGTTATCTGGTTGGAAGTTAACACCCAACCGGGGATGACGCCCACCTCGCTCGTGCCTGATATCGCCAAAGCGGCTGGTATCTCTTTCGGTGAATTGTTGAGTTGGATGGTGGAGGACGCGTCTTGTTTGCGTTGAACGGCAGAAATGATGGATATAGGCGCTCGGGCGCGATGCGAGACGCATCGGCGATGAATGTCGCATTCGTCCTGCCGCGCTTTCTGCGCAAGCCGTTTCGCTTCGCTGCCCGTCTGTTTCAGGGCAATGTCAGCATTCCACGTCATGCCGGAACCATTGGCATGCTGGGCTTCCTCGGCGCCACCGGCATTTACGGCATGGTTGTTGGCGGTCACTCGCAGGATGTGGTGAAGGCTACGGCCTCGACGCTCGGTTTCGCCATCGAGGACGTCAAGGTGGTCGGCAATCACGAGACCTCCGATATCGATATTCTGGGACAGCTTAACCTTGATGGCGAGACCTCGCTGGTCGGCCTGAACGCTGAAGAAGCGCGCGCCGCCATCGCACAGCTGCCATGGGTGCAGAGCGCCGAAGTACGCAAGGTTTATCCGGGTACGGTTCAGGTTGCGTTGCATGAACGTCAGGCCTTCGCCATCTGGCAGAACGACAAGGAATTGTCGCTGATCGATGCCGAAGGCGACACCATCGTGCCTTTCCGCGCCGGGCGCTACAACACGCTGCCGCTTGTGGTTGGCGACGGCGCTGAAAAGGTCGTTAAGGGCTTTGTCGACGAGGTCGCAAACTATCCGGCGCTGGCTGGCAAGGTTCGCGCTTATATCCGCGTCGCTGACCGTCGCTGGGATCTTCTTCTGGACAATGGCGTGCGCATCATGCTCCCGGCGGAAGATCCGCTGAAAGCGCTCGCACAAATCCAGAAACTCGATGAGGAAAAGCAACTTCTCACCCGCGATATCATGGCGGTCGATCTTCGTCTGGATGATCGTGTGACCGTTCAGCTGACGGCAAGCGGTATGGAACAGCGCCAGAAGTTCCTGGCGGAGCGTAAGAAAGAATTGGCCCGCACGGGGAAGCGCGTATGAGTATTCTGGGCGGTAAGGGATCATCTCAAGGCGGAACTGCAGGGCGCAAAGTGCGCCTGCTCACGGTTCTGGATGTTGGCTCAAGCAAGGTGTCCTGCGTCATCGCAAGGTTGCGTCCGCATGAAGGCGGCGCGCTTCTGCCAGGCCGCACGCACCGCATGGAAGTGCTGGGTATCGGTCATCAGCGTTCGCGTGGCGTGAAATCCGGCGTGATCATCGATCTCGATGCCGCCGAACAATCCATCCGTCTCGCCGTCGATGCCGCAGAGCGCATGGCCGGTCTGACCGTCGATAGCCTGATCGTGAATATTTCGGCCGGTCGCCTCAAGAGCGAAACCTTCACCGCGAGCGTGAATCTCGGCGGTCATGAAGTCGAACAGACCGATATTCGCCGCGTTCTCGCAGCCGGCGCGAAACAGGCTCTGGCCGCTGAACGTCACCTCGTTCACTCGCTGCCGATCGGCTACACGCTCGATGGCGAGCGCGGCGTTCGCGACCCGCAGGGCATGCTGGGCGACAGCCTCGGCGTTGACATGCATGTGCTGACGGCTGATGCCGCTCCGCTGCGCAATCTCGAGCTTTGCATCAATCGCTGCCATCTGTCGGTCGAGGCCATTGTTGCGACGCCTTATGCAAGCGGTCTGTCTGCTCTGGTCGGCGATGAAGCCGAAATGGGTGCGGCCTGCATCGACATGGGTGGCGGCACCACGACGATCTCTGTCTTCTCCGAAGGCAAATTCATTCACGCCGATGCAGTTGCCATCGGCGGCAATCACGTCACGATGGATGTGGCGCGCGGTTTCTCCACTCGCATGGAAGACGCCGAACGCCTGAAGGTCATGTATGGCTCGGCGCTGCCAAGCGCTGCCGACGACCGCGATCTCATCTCCGTCTCGCCAATTGGCGACGACGAGCGTGATGTACCCAATCAGTATCCGCGGTCGGTTTTGACGCGGATTATCCGCGCAAGAGTGGAAGAAACGCTGGAACTGGTTCGCGACAGGCTGAACCAGTCGGGTCTCGGACACATTGTCGGCAAGCGTGTGGTTTTGACCGGCGGCGCAAGCCAATTGCCGGGCATGCCGGAGGCCGCCAGACGAATCCTTGCAAGAAATGTACGAATCGGGCGTCCTCTAGGAATAGCGGGATTGCCTGAGGCGGCTAAGGGGGCAGCTTTTGCCGCGACCGTCGGACTTCTGATCTACCCGCAGGTGGCCGGGATAGAAGAGCGGTCGGTAAAAGCAGCTTCCTCCGGTCTTATGACCGGTACGGGTGGGCGCATTCAACGTGTCAGCCAATGGCTGAGGGAGAGTTTCTGAGTAACCGATCTTTGAGTGAACAGTCGAATTTTCCGGGACGTGACCATCTGGGTAACAACCAATCAGCACCGCAGCGGCGAAAAGCGGTGACGGGCTTTAAGAGGAACAAGGACCAATGACTATCAATCTGCAAAAGCCGGACATCACCGAGCTGAAGCCCCGCATCACCGTTTTCGGTGTCGGCGGTGGCGGCGGCAATGCAGTCAACAACATGATCAATGCCGGTCTTCGCGGTGTGGATTTTGTTGTGGCCAACACCGACGCGCAGGCTTTGACCATGTCGAAGTCCGACCGCATCATCCAGCTCGGCGCTGCCGTGACGGAAGGTCTCGGCGCAGGTTCCCAGCCCGAAGTCGGTCGTGCCGCTGCTGAAGAATGCATCGACGAAATCGTCGATCACCTCAATGGCACGCATATGTGCTTCGTCACCGCAGGCATGGGGGGCGGCACCGGCACCGGCGCAGCTCCAGTTGTTGCCCGCGCAGCACGTGAACGCGGTATCCTGACCGTCGGCGTCGTGACCAAGCCTTTCCATTTCGAAGGTGCGCGCCGCATGAAGACGGCCGATCTCGGCATCGAAGAACTGCAGAAGAACGTCGATACGCTTATCGTCATTCCGAACCAGAACCTCTTCCGCATCGCCAATGACAAGACCACCTTCGCCGACGCTTTCGCGATGGCCGATCAGGTGCTCTATTCGGGCGTTGCCTGCATCACCGATCTGATGGTCAAGGAAGGCCTCATCAACCTCGACTTTGCTGACGTTCGCTCTGTCATGCGCGAAATGGGCAAGGCGATGATGGGCACCGGCGAAGCTTCCGGCGAAGGCCGCGCAATGGCTGCTGCCGAAGCTGCCATCGCCAACCCGCTGCTCGACGAAACCTCGATGCGTGGCGCCAAGGGCCTGCTGATTTCGATCACCGGCGGTCGCGACATGACCCTGTTCGAAGTCGACGAAGCTGCAACGCGTATCCGTGAAGAAGTTGATCCGGAAGCAAACATCATCCTCGGCGCAACCTTCGACGAAGGTCTCGAAGGCGTCATTCGTGTATCCGTGGTTGCTACCGGCATCGACAAGCAGATCGGAGATGCGGCGCCTGCGCCGCTGGAATTTCGCCAGCCAGTAAAGCAGCCGACCTCGCAGGCCAAGCCTATGGCTCCGCATGGCGCTCTGCGTCCTCCGGTCGTTGAACAGCCGCGTCAGGCTGACCCGATTGCGCAGGCAATCCAGTCTGCCGAAGTCGATATGCCGATTGCAGCTGCGCCAGCCGCACCTGCTGCATCCGCAGAGCCTGATTTCCGTCCGCAGAGCCGCATTTTCCAGGCACCTGCACCGGAAGCCTTCGAACGCGCACCGGTTGCTCGCGCACCGATGCCTCAGGCTCACGCTGCTCAGGCCGCTCAGCCGCAGGCTTACCAGCAGCCGCAGCAGATGCATGCAGAACCGGCCCGCGAACCGCGCCCGGCTCCACGTATGCCAGCCGTTTCGGATTTCCCGCCGGTTGCACAGGCTGAAATCGCCGCCCGTCGCGCTCCGCAGCAGCCACAGCCTGCTCAGGAAGAGCCACGCGGCCCGATGAGCCTTCTCAAGCGCCTGACCCACGGTCTGTCGCGTCGTGAAGAAGAGCAGCCTGCAGCCCGTCTGGAGCCTGCGCAGCATCGCGAACCCGGCATGCGTCCGGCTGAACGCCGCCCGATGCAGCAGGACGGCTCGATCTACGCACCGCGTCGTGGCCAGCTCGATGATCAGGGCCGCCCGCAGCCGCGTGCAGCTTCGGAAGACGACCAGCTCGAAATCCCGGCCTTCCTGCGCCGTCAGTCGAACTGATCGAACACCGACATAAAATTTCAGAAAGCCCGCCTGTCTCAGGTGGGCTTTTTGTATTTTGCGGGAAATGCTGGAATAAAACGGCTTTTATGGTAATAGAGCGTAAGAAAGCGTGATTTTGTCCGAACGTTCCGGCTCACTATTTTATATGTGGTCGGTTGTTTTGGGGCTCACACGGGGTTGTGATTCTTTTTGTCTTCCCTGCCGCTAATTTTGCCATATCTAACAGATTAATCCGTTTGAGGATTAGATGTGCGATTGCGGGAGCAGGGTACGCCAGCGAGCAAGTGCGGCCTGTTTACGCCTGCGCGTATATTCTTGATTATGAATAGATTGGAACAGTCTTGAGCGCTTATCAGAAGACAATTGGTCGTGCGGTGACCCTCTCCGGTGTGGGTGTCCATGGTGGCGCTCCGGCTTCGGCCACGTTTCTTCCTGCCGATGCGGATACGGGTATTGTCTTCCAGCGCTCGGACCTGAAAAGCAGCGCGCGCGAAATCCGTGCCCATGTTTCGGAAATCGGCGCGACTGACCTGTGCACCTCGCTTGGACCGAAAGAAGCGAAGATCGATACCGTCGAGCATCTGATGGCCGCTATTGCAGCACTTGGCATCGACAATCTGATCGTCGAGGTTGATGGCCCGGAAGTGCCTATTCTTGATGGCACCTCGGCGCGCTTCATCGAAGCGCTTGACGAGGCGGGCATTGTCACGCAGCAGGCCAAGCGCCGTTTCATCCGTATTCTCAAGACGGTTCGTGTGGAAGCCGGTGGCTCCTGGGGCGAGTTCCGCCCGTTCTCCGGCACGCGATTTGAAGTTGAGATCGATTTCGAATGCCCGCTGATCGGTCGTCAGAAATTTGCCAATGACATGGACGAGGCGGTGTTCCGCAAGGAAATTTCCACTGCGCGCACCTTTGGCTTCATGAAGGATGTGGAGCGTCTTTGGGCCTCCGGTCATGCGCTGGGTTCATCGCTCGACAATTCTCTGGTCATCGGCGACGACAATTCGGTCATCAATCCGGGTGGTCTGCGCTTCAAGGACGAGTTCGTACGTCACAAGACGCTGGATGCGGTGGGTGATCTGGCGCTCGCCGGTCTGCCGTTCATCGGCTGCTTCCGTTCCTATCGCAGCGGTCATCGCCTGAACGCAGAGACGGTGAAGGCGCTTCTTGCCGACAAGAGCGCTTTCGATATCGTCGAGGCATCTGGTGTGCGTCGCAATGCGAAGAGCTCGGATTTCGTTGCGGTGAAGCCGAATATCGCGGCACCCTGGGCGCTTTAAACCTCTCGCAGCATCGTCCACAATAATTTGGATGATCCCGGCGCATGGCCTTAATTGAGCCGTGTTCGCCGGTTCACCATTGCGATACGAGTCGCCTTCCGTTTTGCGGCGGGTCGATGAGGGGACCAATCTTCACGGTTCACAGGATGCGAAGGAGCCGTCCGGACAGTGTTTCGGCCAAAATCTGGCGATTGTAGAGCTAGACGATTGCGCCTGCATGTGGTTTATGGACGGCCAAAACAGCCTTGGCATTGTTTAATCTTTGCCAAAGTTGAATGATTTGGATGGATGAAGCACGGTTGCAATGCTACAAGCGCGCACGTTGCTTCAAACAGGAATGACGCTGCCAGAAGGCCGGAGACCGCATGACGAGTTTCAAATTCACGGGTGTGACGAAAACTGCGCTGTTGACTGGCGCTATCGCCGTTCTTATCCCGCTCGCCGGTTGTGCCAGCAAGGACGACGATATCGATCTCACCAAGTATGTTGAGACGATCGATCCTGCCGACAAGCTCTATAATGAAGGTCTGGCCAATCTGGATGCAGGCCGTCTCGACGAAGCCTCCAAGAAGTTCGCTGCCATCGACCGCCAGCATCCCTATACGGAATGGGCACGCAAGGCGCTCGTGATGGCTGCCTTCACCAATTACCGCAAGGGTAACTACGAAGAAGCGATCAGCATGGCGAAGCGTTACAACACGCTTTACCCGACATCGCCCGAATCGGCTTACGCTTATTACATCATCGGTCTTTCCTACTTCCGTCAGATTCCGGACGTGACACGCGATCAGGCTGCCAGCCGCCGCGCCATCGCCGCGATGCAGGAAGTGGTCGATCGCTTCCCGGATTCGGAATATACCGACGATGCGAAGGCCAAGATCCGCTTCGCCCGCGATCAGCTCGCCGGCAAGGAAATGCAGGTCGGCCGCTATTATCTGGAACGCAAGGAATATTTGGCCGCCATCAAGCGATTCCGCGGCGTGGTCGAGGAATATTCCAACACCCGTCAGGTGGAAGAAGCGCTGGCGCGTCTGGTCGAAGCCTATTATGCGCTCGGCCTGACCTCGGAAGCCCAGATGGCCGCTTCCGTCCTCGGCAAGAATTTTCCGGACAGCCAGTGGTACAAGGACAGCTACAAGCTCTTGCAGAGCGGTGGTCTGGAACCACGCGAAAACGGTGGCTCATGGCTGGCCAAGGCTTCGTCGCTCATCACGGGCGGCGGTTCATAACAGTTTGAGCCCGACATGCTGTCGCACCTCTCGATCCGCGATATTGTCCTGATTGAAAGGCTCGACATCGAGTTCAAGACCGGCTTGTCCGTGCTGACGGGCGAGACCGGCGCCGGTAAATCCATCCTGCTTGATTCGCTGTCGCTGGCGCTCGGTGCGCGTGGCGACGCTTCACTGGTTCGCCACGGGGCGGATCAGGGGCAGGTGACGGCGGTATTCGATGTGCCGGGCGGTCATCCGGCCCGACTTTTCCTTCGCGAAAATGGTTTTGACGATGACGGCGACGTCATCCTGCGTCGCCTCCAGATGGGCGATGGGCGCACGCGCGTCTTCATCAACGATCAGGCGGCAAGCGTTGCACTGTTGCGCGATCTGGGTCGCAGGCTGGTGGAAATCCACGGCCAGCATGATGACCGTGCGCTGATCGATACCGATCTGCACCGGACATTGCTGGATGCTTTCGGCGGTCTCGACGCCGAGGCGGTCGTGGTGCGCGAACGGCACAAGGCGTGGCGCGATGCGGAAACCGCCTTGTCGCGTCATCGCGCTCGCGTGGAAGCAGCCGAGCGCGAAGGTGACTATCTGCGCTCTTCCGTCGAAGAATTGACCAAGCTTGATCCGCAGCCCGGCGAGGAAGACGAACTCGCCGAACGTCGCGCGGTGATGATGAAATCCGAAAAGATCGCCGGTGATGTGAACGAAGCGGGCGAGCTTCTGTCAGGCAATGGTTCGCCAGTGCCGACACTGGCAAGTCTGGTGCGCCGTCTGGAACGTAAAATCCCGGAAGCGCCGCATCTGCTGGAGCCGGTCTGCAAAGCCATCGATGAAGCACTGAACAGTCTGGCTCTAGCGCAGGACGGCATCGACCACGCCATGCGGGAGATCGATTTCGATCCGCGCGTGCTGGAACAGGTGGAAGAGCGCCTGTTCGCGCTGCGTGCGGCTGCGCGCAAATATTCGGTCGCTGTGGAAGGCTTGCCTGCGCTGCGCGACAAGATGGACGCCGATCTAGCCGAGTTGGACGCAGGCGCGGAAAAGCTGGTGCAACTTGAAGCGCAGGCGACCGAGACACGCGCTGCCTATGACGCGGCGGCGGCGGAATTGTCCGCCCGGCGCAAGGATACGGCGGAGCATCTGAAAACTGCCGTCATGGCGGAACTGCCCGCGCTCAAGCTGGAACGCGCCGAGTTCCTCGTGGAGATGATCACCGACCCGCAAGCGCGCGCTGCCGAAGGCATCGATACGGTGGAATACTGGGTGCGCACCAATCCGGGCACGCGCGCCGGTCCGATGATGAAGGTTGCTTCCGGCGGCGAGCTGTCGCGTTTTCTTCTGGCGCTGAAGGTGGCGCTGGCGGATCGCGGTTCCGCGCCGACGCTGGTTTTTGACGAAATCGATACGGGTGTGGGCGGTGCCGTGGCGGATGCCATCGGCCAACGTCTGGCGCGGCTGTCGTCGCGGGTGCAGGTGCTTTCGGTCACCCATGCACCGCAGGTGGCGGCCCGTGCATCGACGCATTTCCTGATTGCCAAATCTGCGACCCATGAAGACCGCATGTCGACATCGATCCGGTCCATCGGCGTGGATGAGCGTCAGGAAGAAATCGCCCGTATGCTCGCCGGTGCCAGCATCACCGATGAGGCGCGCGCGGCGGCGGAGCGACTGCTCGCGGAAAACAGCGCTCTGGCCTCCTGACAGCTATCTGGCAGTATCCTCTGTTCGTAAAGTCAGGCGGCTGTAGGCTAAATGACTTTTCTTGGATATGTTTCTGGTCGATTCAGATAGCCAGGATGCTTGTCGCATATGTCCGAAACTCCCGTTGAAAAACTGACCGACCTTGAAGCTGCTGCCGAACTGGAGCGACTGGCGCGTGAGATTGCTCATCACGATGAGCTTTATCATGCCAATGACAGGCCGGAGATTTCGGATGCCGATTATGACGCGCTAAAGCGGCGTAATGAGGCGATAGAAGCGCGTTTCCCGAAACTGGTGCGCGATGACAGCCCTTCGCGCCGTGTGGGCGCAGCGCCTCTGCTGGCGACTTTTGCACCTATCGTGCATTCGCGGCCCATGCTGTCGCTGGACAATGCCTTTTCGGACGAGGACGTGCGCGATTTCGTCGGCAGCGTCTATCAGTTTCTGGGGCAATTGCCGGACAATTCCATCGCCTTTACCGCCGAGCCGAAGATCGACGGGCTTTCCATGTCGATCCGCTATGAAAACGGTGTTCTGGTCAGCGGCGCAACGCGCGGCGACGGTACGACGGGCGAAAACGTGACCGCCAATATCCGCACCATCGGCGAGATCCCAAACCGGCTCCCGGCGGGCGCGCCATCGGTGGTGGAAGTGCGCGGGGAGGTCTATATGGCCAAGAGCGACTTTCTGGCGCTCAACGCCCAAATGGAAGCCGAAGGCAAGCAGACCTATGTGAACCCGCGCAACACGGCGGCTGGTTCGCTGCGCCAACTTGACGCCAAGGTGACGGCAAGCCGCAAGCTCCGCTTCTTCGCTTATGCCTGGGGCGAGATGTCCGATATGCCAGCCGATACGCAGCTTGGCATGGTCGAGGCTTTTCGCAGCTGGGGTTTCCCCGTCAATCCGCTGATGAAGCGCCTGTCGAGCGTCGATGAACTGATCGCCCATTACCGTGCCATTGGTCTGGAGCGCCCCAATCTCGACTACGATATCGATGGCGTGGTCTATAAGGTCAATCGGCTCGATCTTCAGACGCGGCTTGGTTTCCGCTCGCGCAGCCCGCGCTGGGCGATTGCGCATAAGTTCCCGGCGGAACAGGCGACCACCATTCTGCGCGGCATCGATATTCAGGTCGGGCGCACCGGTGCGATGACGCCAGTAGCGCGACTGGAGCCGATCACCGTCGGCGGCGTGGTGGTGACCAATGCCACGCTGCACAATGAGGATTACATCAAGGGCATCGGCCAGAAGGGCGAGCCGATCCGCGAAGGGCGCGACATTCGCATCGGCGATACGGTGATCGTGCAGCGCGCTGGCGATGTCATTCCGCAGATCGTCGATGTGGTGCTGGAAAAGCGGCCCGCCGGTGCGGTGCCATTTCCATTCCCGCACCAGTGCCCGGTCTGCGGCAGTCATGCCGTGCGCGAGGAAGGCGAGGCCGTCTATCGTTGCACGGGCGGGCTGACCTGCGCTGCGCAGGCCGTTGAGCGTATTCGCCATTTCGTGTCGCGCAATGCCTTCGACATTGAGGGTCTCGGCGAAAAGCAGGTCGAGTTCTTCTTCCATGCCGAAGATGAAAACCTGAAGATCAAATCGCCTGCCGATATTTTCACGCTGCAAAAGCGTCAGGCTGCATCGCCTCTGAAGAAGCTCGAAAACATCGAGGGTTTCGGCGCAACGTCGGTGAAGAAGCTCTATGACGCGATCAATGACCGGCGCGAAATCGCGCTCAGCCGCTTTCTGTTCGGCCTCGGTATCCGCCATGTCGGCGAAGTCAACGCTAAGCGTTTTGCACGCGCTTATCTTTCCTATGCCGCTTTTGAGAAAGCGGCTCTGGAAGCTCAGCCTCCCAAAGGTGGCGACCGCACCGACAAGGGTAATGATGCCTGGCAGGAAATGCTGGCTGTCGAGGGCATCGGCTCCATCGTGGCGGAAGCGGTGGTGGATTTTTACGGTGAGCCGCATAATCGCGACGTGCTGGCCGCTCTTCTGGCGGAAGTGACCCCGCTGGACGAAGCGGCGCGTGTCGCCACTGGCTCGCCGGTGGAAGGCAAGACGGTGGTGTTTACCGGCAGTCTGGAACGCATGTCCCGTGACGAGGCCAAGGCCATGGCGGAGCGCTACGGCGCGAAGACCGCCGGTTCCGTCTCCAAGAAAACCGATCTTGTGGTGGCGGGTCCGGGTGCTGGCTCCAAGCTCGCAAAAGCCGCAGAGCTTGGCATCGAAGTTATCGATGAAGACGCCTGGTTCAAGCTCGTCGGGGAGGGCTGATCGAATGGCACCGTTCAAGGGGTTTGGCGACAAGGCTATTCCATTTTTGAAGGCGCTCGATTTCCACCAGAACCGGGAATGGTTTGTGGAGAACAAGGATCTCTTTGAGGAACACCTGAAAGAGCCGCTTGGCGATCTGATTGAAGAACTGAGTGCCCGCTTTGAAAAAGCGGGGCTTGGCTTCAAGGGCGACCGCGTCAAATCGCAGTTCCGCATCAAGCGCGATACGCGGTTTTCCAAGGACAAAGCGCCCTATAACCGGCACCTTTCGGCGCTGCTTTCACGCTCCGGTACCAAATGGGACGAAAGCGGCTGTTTTTATGTCTGCATCGGTCTGCCCGGCGTGCGCGATTGCTATGCCGGTGTTGCCTGGTGGGGGCCGAAGCCGAAGCTTCTGCTGGCCATCCGCAAAGCGATTTCCGAGAAGCCGGAAGACTATCGCGCCGTGGTCACAAAGCTGAAAAAGAACGGTTTGCAGATCAGCGACAATGACCGTTTGAAGCGCACTCCGCGTGGTTTTGAGAGCGTGACGGAAACCGATCTCGTGGAGGCGATTCGCAATCGCCATTTTGCCGTGCGCATGGAAATCGAACCGGACAGCATCACTGAGGCAGCGCTTGCGGACCGGCTGGTTGACTTTGTCGAGCGCGCGCGGCCTCTGGTCGATTGGATCAGAAAGATTGAAGGCACACTGCCGCCAGATCAGCCGGATTGATCGCCGCATCAATTATCTGCATGAGTGGTGCCTAAATGTTGCGTCAATCAGATAAACTGACCGCACCGTCTCTATTTGTATGATTTTTACCGGAAACGTATTCCAACACGTCATGGAATTGCCTAAGAGCCTGTTCCAAAAGTCGTTCGGTGTGGCTGCAAATGGCAATTTTCTACGTTCCGGTGCTCACGTACCTTAAGTACGCTTCGCTCCGGTATTCGAAAATCACCATTTTCGCACACACATGCCGCTTTTTGATTCAGGCTCTAAT
>NZ_JABXGB010000036.1:0-26424 GCF_022627935.1 Ochrobactrum sp. C6C9
CAATTTGAGCTGTCGGTCGAGCGGGCGGCGCGTCAGCATGAGCAGGCGGTGGTGGCCGAAAAGGATGTGTTCATCACCGAGCTGAAAGAACTGATCGAGAAGCTGGAAGGTCAGGTTCAGGAGTATCGGCGCACGAAGTTTGGGCCGAAATCGGAAAAGCTTGATCCTGCGCAAATGGAACTTGCGCTGGAGGATATTGAGACGGCGATTGCCGAAACACAGGCGCGGATTGCGGCTGTTGAAGAGAAGATGGCGGCCAGCACTCTCAATCCTGATAAGGCGGCATCTCCACGCAAGGAACGAAAAGCCCGTATGCTGCCGGCGAGCCTGCCGCGTGTCGAGCGTGTGATTGAGCCTGTAAGCATTGCCTGCCCCTGTGGCTGTGGCGACATGGTTCGGATTGGCGAGGACACGACGGAACGGCTTGATTACATTCCGGCCAGCTATCGGGTAATCGTCACGATCCGCCCGAAATATGCCTGCCCCAAAGGACGCACAGGAGTGGTTCAGGCCAAAGCGCCGGCGCATTTGCTGGAAGGCAGTTGGCCTACAGAAGCGCTATTGGCGCAGATCGCTGTCTCCAAGCATTCCGAACACATGCCGCTGAACCGACAGGCGGTGGTCATGGCCCGACACGGGGTTCCGATTGACCGTTCTGTTCTGGCCGACTGGATGGGGCGCACAGGCGCTCTGATCGCGCCGGTCGTGGACCACATGGCGATGATGCTGAAGCAGGACTGTTCGCGGCTTTATGTCGATGAAACAACGGCCCCGATATTGGATCCGGGGCGCGGCAAGACGAAGACCGGTTATCTTTGGGCGGTTCTACGCGATGACCGGGGCTGGGGCGGGTCTGCGCCGCCGGGTGTGGTGTTCCATTATCGACCTGGACGTAGCGGCGAATATGCCGCTGAAATCCTCGATGGCTTCAATGGCACAATCCAGGTCGATGCCTATGGTGGATATTCCCACCTCGCCACGCCGAAGCGCGCGGGCGGCGATCCGTTGCGACTGGCATTTTGCTGGGCACATGGTCGTCGAAAGCTCATCAAGGCAACACCCAAAAAAGGATCGCCCCTCGTGGATGAGGCGCTGTTGCGCATCGCAGCCCTCTACAAGATCGAGGACGCTATTCGTGGCAAGGAGCCTGAACATCGCCGCGCCATGCGACAGGAAATGTCCCGGCCTCTGGTGGATGAGTTCTTTGCCTGGCTTGTGGCTCAGGCAAAGCGCATCTCGCGTAAATCCGATCTGGGTAAGGCGCTTGCCTATATGCTCAGGCGTCAGGACGGCTTCCGGCTGTTCCTTGATGACGGCCATGTCGACATAGATTCCAACCTGGTTGAAAATGCCATACGCAGTCCGGCCATGAATCGTCGCAATGCGCTTTTTGCTGGTCACGATGAAGGTGGACGCAATTGGTCTCGCTTTGCCAGTCTCATCGGCACATGCCGGATGAACGGCGTCGAACCCTATGCTTATCTGCGCGATCTCTTCATCAGCCTCGCCAACGGTCATCTGGCCAAGGACATCGACGCCTTGATGCCATGGGCCTATGCGCGCAGATTGAATGAGAGCAAAAATGAGCTCATTTGTGAGTAACAAATACGCTCATTTAGCGAATGATCAAAACCTCAAAAGTTCAAGCGCAAACCCAAAATCAATGGGGCAGAGACGGCGCATACATTTCAGCTGAGAATTCGGAACTTAATATGCCCACCCCTCGTGTCACTTTTTGCAGGCTTCGATAGCCTGTGGACGTCTTTTTGGGACATCGACATAGGCTGACGCGATCGATAACCATATCGTCACCACCTCAACGTACGACCCGAACAGAATCCCGCGCAATCCATAATTAATCTTTATAGTTACGGTTTTGTCGAACCTTAGGTTTTTGGCGAGTGACACCATGTGTTGTCACCGTCACACCCCCGGCACAACGGGCCTGCCAATCAATGAAGCATCTTGAAACAACCTATGGTGTTATTCTATACGTCGCAGCCGGAAAGGTGGTCGTGCGTTCGCGCGAGCGTAAATGACCAATCTTTTATTCTAAGTCCTCACATATGTTGTTCATGAGCTGACTGGTTCGTCAAACCCAGCATTCTGCTCACAGTAAAGCTTGGCACAGCTAGAAATATGAATAATCTTTTTTCTGAAGAAGAGATTGGTAAAGTGAAGGATGAATTGGGAAGAATTCTTAATTCGGCTCAGTTTTCCAACGCACCAATCGTTCGTGCCTTTTTCGAGTTTGTCGTCAATGAGGCTCTTTCCGGACGCGGGACGCGTATCAAAGCATACACCATCGCGACAGATGCTCTTGGTCGGAGCGCTCACTTCGATCCATCAAGCGATACTCTCGTGCGTACTACCGCCGGCCGAGTCCGATACGCTTTACAAGCCTACAATCGTGAGCGCGGCGAGCACGGTGGAGTTGTAATTAGCTTGCCGAAAGGAGGCTATGTTCCTTCTTTCCAGTTTTTGAGTGGTCCTATATCGTCTCCTGCGGTGGCGAACGTGGATATTCCGCTCATTGAAAGCTCGCATATTACCCCACGCAATGTAGTAGCTGTATGCCTGTTCGCTGTCGCTACTATGGTCGTGGCGTTCTTTCTTTGGCGTCAATTCGCAACATCACCATCCGTTGATGTTGTTATAGATGTGCGACCTGTTCGATTTGCCGATCAGGATGGTGAACCCTTAGCACGCGCAATCGATATGCGACTGGCGCCGGCTCTGACGCGTATAGGTCTGGCCGACATTTTACCGCCAACCCAATTTGTCGGTGATTCCAAACGGACTTTAACATATGCACCGAATGATGTCGTGTTTACGCTTGAGACCAGTATCGCTGGCGAACAACGCCATGAACTACTCTGGCAGCTGACGGACGCTGATTCTGGACTTTTGGTATGGGCTTCTAAAGAACGGTTGAAAGCAACCGATCCAGCATCAATCGACCAGACAGTTCAGAATGTTGCGTTCCGACTGCTGGGAGACCGCGGAGCATTACCCTTGACCCTTGCAAGGTATCATGCGCAGACATTTTCCGGACAGACATGTCTATTCCGAGCGCAAATACTGGAGGCCATTGAAAGCGACATTACCTACCCGAAGATCCGCGACTGCCTTGAGCGTATGGTGACTATCTCGCCCAACAATGGCTTGGCATGGGCGGTTTTGAGCTCTTTTTATGCCAATAGGTCCTATTTCTACGCTGCCGGAAATCGTAACGAGAGAACCGAACTTGTCGCGCACGCTGAACGTGCTGCGGAGAAAGCTGCAGAATTTGCTCCCGGAGCCTATCTTACCAAGGTCGCGCTAATGCACCTCTCTCTCCGCCAGAGAAAGATCGTGGAGTTTGACGCAATTCAAAAGGAACTGCGCAAAAACTATCCCGGCGACGTGTATCTGCAAATCCGTATTGCGACCCGAATAGCCAGATTGAGACGTGGCCGTGAGGCCCTCGAGATGTTTGACAAGCTTCACAAGGATTTCGGAGTCAATCTTAGAAACTGGTCACCCGGTGTCGCAGTGGCGTACTTTGCCGAAGGTGAATATGAACAGGCGTACCACGAATTATCCTGGTCTACATCCAATCTTCGCTTCGTGCATGTTCTCAAAGCCGCGATCCTTGGTAAATTGAAAAGACAGGAAGAAGCAGCAGCAGCGGTGAGCGAACTCATCGCGACTAATCCAGACATCAAAGAGACTTTTTTTTCGTGGCTCTCGGAAATAGGTTGGGAACGACCACTCGTTGATGAAATTGCGGATGGTCTCGCGAAAGCCGGTCTCATTGTCATCGATACCGATGCGAGCGGAAACATCGTTCATGTCGGGGAAAAGAGGCCGTTCAATTGATGCCTGGCAACCGGGTGCTCATCAGTCCGCTTCTACCTGCTGAAAGTGGGCGTGGATGCCGCCCTGCTCAGGACAATCGACGTTATTTCGAAGGCATGCAGTGGATGGCGCGTACAGGAGCGCAATGGCGGCATCTGCCTGATGAATACGGCAAGTGCAACAGTGTCTTCCGCCGATATCGACGCTGGGTCGAGACCGGTAATTTCGAGACAATGCTTGAGACACTGGCCGAACTGGTGGAACGGGATCGAAGTGCCGACATGATGACAGTACCGTCGTCCGGGCACACCATTGTGCAGTCGGCATACAAAGGGGACTCATGAGACCGAGGCGCTTAGCCGATCGCGCGGCGGTTTCACAACCAAGCTCCATGCCCGGTGCGATGCGAAAGGCCGCCCGCTCGGCTTCGTCCTGACGCCCGAACAAACGCATGATACCCAAGGCTTCGTGCCCTTATTCCGGATGATCTTCAACCAGATCGAGGCTGTCATTGCGACAAGGAGCAACAGACACCAACCAGTCCCGCACGACAAAGCCTAATACAAATGGCGTAATCAGAACGAGCGCCTCTTCAACAAGCTCAAGAACTTGCGACGGGTGGCAACCCGATACGACAAGACCAAGGAATCCTACCTCGGTTTCGTCGCAGTCGCTGCAGTCAAACTATGGATACCCTTTGTCCACGAGCGCTAGTATCTAGAGTATTCCTCGGTCCTTCAAGCTTTTGTAAAGAAGCACAGCGGGCATGTACCAGGGCCTGCCACCGATATTGGGCACCCATGGAGGAGAGCGAAAATCTAAGCCAGTATCGGATCCTAGATGTCCCAGAATCTTCAGTGCTAGCTTGCGACCAACCCATGGTGCCCAAACGACACCTGAGCCGCAATAGCCTACTCCGTAGCGTTTTCCTGCGTGATTAAATACACGAGGGATCATATCCCTATTCATCGCAACATATCCATACCAGCTATGGCTAATGCCTACATTGGACAACTGCGGCAGAATTCGGCACAGCTCATGACGCAGATGGTCAGTCGGACCTTGCGGGTCACCGACAAAAGATCGGTCTCGTCCACCGAACAATATTCTCGTTCTGTCGGGAGATGGGCGATAATAGTAACTCAGTTCCCTGCTATCGGTAAGCATCATGAAGCGAGGGACAAGCTGTTCCACCGCTACTTGACCGATTGGTTCGGTTGCGATGATACGGCTTCGTACTGGAACGAGGCGTTGTTGCAGCCAGGTATCTGACTTGTCTGTGTACCCATTGGTTGCTACGATAACCTCACGTGCCAAACACTCTCCACGATCAGTCGTGACGCGGAATTGCTCTCCGACTTTCTGAATGCTTTGGACCCGGCACTTGCCATGTAGCAGGACGCCAGCCGAGACCGCTTTTTGAACGAGTGCAGCGTGGAATTTGGCAGGATGTAGACCACTGATGTCCATCTGCACTGTACCTCCAACGTAGAAATCCGTTGCGAGGTAGTTATCCAGTTCACTTTTCGAAACGGCAAAGGAGGTTATACCGTATATTTTCGAGGCGGCCTCTGCGGAGCGCGCTTGACGATCATAATCTTTTGCCGAAAGAGCTCCTGAAAAACGGCCGACGCGTTGCAAGTCAACATCCAGCGCTTCGTCAACAATGAAATCGTAAAGCCATTGACGAGCGACAACCGCCTCCGCGGTTACGGCATCCGCTCGTGCTTTTCCAAATCGAGTTTCGAGCGTCTGATGAGACGGCCGAAGGTTGCCGCTCGTAATTCCACCGTTCCTCGATGACGCTCCTTCACCTGGTCTATTTCGATCAAACACCTGTACTGACCGCCCGCCGCGTGCGAGAAAAAGAGCGGCGCAAATGCCTGTGTAGCCCGCACCAACAATGGCAACATCAACATTCGTTGCAATCGGGGGCGATACTCCTTCTGACACATGAAGCGGTGCGTCTTCCCACCAGAAAGGTGTTTTAGCGAAACTATTCACTAGCCTTCACTCCTACCCGACGATAACGTAAACTTTACGAACGGTCTTAATTGTCCGCCAAGTGCCGACAAACCCGGGTTTCATAATGAAATGGTCGCCAGCTCGATAGCGCTGTGCCTCTCCCCCGTCGGGGGTAATTTCAACCTCTCCTTCCAGAATGTGGCAGTACTCATATACGTGCCCTTTAATTGAACGGTTCATACCAGGTGTCATTTCCCAGACACCCGAACGAACCTTTCCATCGATTCTATCCTGCTCCCAGGACATGGTTCGAGGATTGCCCTCTAACAGCTTTTCCAGTGCAACCGTGCCAGCGATGCCTTCCGGCAATTCTTTTGTGTTCAGTGTGACAAGTCTCGACAAAAATTTTCTCCACTAGATCGGTTTGAACTATCATCCGATCAACTCAATCAATGGCGCAGTACGTGGAGGCGGGCTATTACCCGCCGCCTCTCGTCTCAGTAAAGCTTGCGATGTGCGGTTTCGCGAAGCCCCAGTATCACTAGGCCGCTTACAAATGAACATGCGATCACGTAGTAAACAGGTGCAATCGGCGTACCGGTTTTGCTAATCATCCATGTCGCAATAAAGGGAGCAAAGCCGCCGAAGGTCGCTGCCGCCAAGCTATAACCGATTGACATCCAGGTAGAACGGATCCGCGTTGGGAAAATTTCAGCTATGGCTGCGGGGCCCGGGCCGGAGAAGGTCGCGATCGAAATTGCGAAGAATATTTGCATCGCAATCACAACACCAAATGATGGATTGGCGAGCAGATATGCAAACGCCGGATAGGAGAGGAAAGTGAAGATTGCGCAGCACAAGAGCAACAATGGCTTCCTGCCAATTCTATCAGACAATGAGCCCATCGTCGGGATAGCGACTACCAGAACCAGAAGACCAATCGAATTTGACCACAATGCCTCGGATCGACTCAATTTCAGATAATTGGTCGTGAACGTCGGCATGTAGGAGAGAAAGATATAGTAAATCACGTTCCAGCCAATGGCGAAGCCGAACGCTTTGACCGCCAGCTTCGCCGGCCTATCGAATTCCTGTTCCTGCTCTGTTGTATCAGCCGTTGAAACAGCCTTGAAGGCGGGCGTTTCGTCGATCGTACGGCGCATATAGAGTCCGATCGGGCCGAGAATTCCGCCTAACAAGAACGGAATCCGCCAACCCCACGATTCAAGGTCTTCAGGTGAAAGAAGTGTACTGAAAACCGCAGCTACTGCAGATCCCAGCAAGAGTCCTGCGGCTACCGAACATTGTTGAAAGCTGCCGAAGTAACCGCGACGATCCGGGCGCGCCCACTCTACTATGAACGCCGTAGCACCTCCCCATTCTCCACCAGCTGAGAAGCCTTGAAGAATCCGCGCGAACACGATTGCGACCGTAGCACCAGCACCTATCGTCGCGTAAGACGGTATAGTCCCTATTAACATTGTACTGAATGCCATAAGAAACATCGTTAAGAGCAACGCATATTTGCGCCCCCGCTTATCGCCGATGCGGCCAATGACAATTCCGCCCAGCGGTCGAGCGGCAAAGCCGACGCCGAACGTAGCAAACGTAGCCATAAGCGCGGTTACAGGATCGGTTGCACTGAAAAAGTGTTTAGAGATGATCGTGGCAAAGAAGCCATAAACTGCGAAGTCATACCATTCGAGAATGTTACCAACTACGGCAGCGGAAAGTGCTTTGCGTCTCGTCGATTCCGATATGTGCGTACCATCATCGTGTGCGATGTGGTTCATTCCTTCAATTAAGCGATTTTCCATTGTACTCCCCATTATGGATTATCTGTTCGTTCTGACAAATGCCGGACTAGCTGGTCTTGCCATTGGCGGCATCGTCACGCACTTTTTCGGGCGAACGCATCGACGACGGACCATAACCTCCTCCTCCTGCTGTTTCGATCAGAAGGCGATCACCTGCGTTCAAAATTGCCATCGTTTTTGATGGAATTTCTTCCTCAGTACCATCAGCGCGCAAGATTACAGAGCGAGCGCATGCGCCGGCTTCTCCTCCATGGCTCCCCTGCGCTGCATGAAAATGTCGCTCACCGCGGTGGGTCATCACCGCTTCTCCTTCAAGCAACTCGTATTCGCGGACCGTTCCGAGGCCACCTCTAAATTGGCCTGTGCCGCCCGAACCTTTACGGAGGGTCACTTGTCGCATTCGAATTGGGCTCTCAAGCTCGATTGCTTCGACCGGAAGATTCATACAATTGGTAGCATCCGTTTCGATCGCATCGATGCCATCGCGTGACTGGCTTGCACCGCTACCCCCGGCAATAAGCTCTCCCACAACGTATCTACGCCCGTCATTCCTTTCACCACCGAATGAAACGAACAGAAGTTCGCCGCCAGAGTCAGCCGGCACCTTTTCCGGCAGCACGTCTTTGAAGGCTGCAAGGATAGCACCGGTGATACGCTTGATGGTGGCGGTCCGAGCATTAACAGCAGCTGGTTCTCGCGGATTGACTATGGATCCCTCAGGCAGAACCAATTTGATAGGTCTCAAGCATCCGCCATTGGTTGGGATGGTCGGGTTGGTCAGTGCGCGTATTGCAAAACCAGCCGCCGCCAGCGCGCCGGATGGTACGCAGTTAAAGGGCCCCTTCACCTGTTTGCTGGAACCAGTGAAATCACACACGAATTCATTATCTCGAACAGTTACCGCTACGGAAATTCGCACGGGTTCATTAAGGACGATTCCATCATTGTCCAAATAATCGACGTAGGAATAGGTCCCTGCAGGAATCCTTCCGAGAGCCTGGCGGGTCATCTCCTCGGAACGATCGAGCAATTCGTTGAACAGGCCGACCATATCGAGATCACCATATCCTTCACATAAAGCCTGAACCCGGCGCGCACCGACAGTGCAAGCCGCGATTTGTGCATTCAGGTCTCCGATGAAAGTGTCTGCTACGCGAACATTTCGTTTCAAGATGTCAATTAGAGTGGTGTTGAGAACGCCCTGATCGCGCAGTTTCACAGGCGGGATACGAATACCCTCCTGAAAAATTTCCGTTGCATCGGTGGGAACGGAACCCGGAGACTTTCCTCCGACATCTTGGTGATGGGTCATCGCGGCACTGAAGCCGACGATCGCGTCGTCAACGAAGATCGGAAAGGCAAGCGCGATATCCGGGAGATGAGTGCCGCCCATATAAGGATCGTTCATCGCAAAAATGTCACCCGGTCTCATGTCTTCGATAGGGAAAGTCGCGAGAAACGTCTTCATAATCGGTGCAAGTGTCACCAGATGGATTGGGATGGCGATTGCCTGAGCAAGCGACTCCCCCTCCATAGTGAAGAGGCAGGCCGATGCGTCCAGACCTTCCTTAACAATCGTCGAAAACGAGCTGCGCAGCAGCGTACTCTGCATCTCGTTGGCAATTCCGTCGAGCTTGTTGCGAACAACCTCAAGGGTGATCGGGTCAATAGATCTACTCATCTCTGTCCTCCTCAAACGGACTTTTTCTGAAGCAGCAGAACACCGTTTTCCAGAACGCTTACGGTCCATTGCTGGTCTACGATCGTTGTCGTGTCGGGTTGTTCGACGATGAGAGGACCGTCGAGGCGCGTACCGGGTGTCAACGCGGAACGTTCGACAATTCTGGCGTTCCTGATTGCGCCAGCTTCGAGAAATACAACGTCGCGAGCTGCTTTATCGGCGATACCAGTGGTATTGCCGGGTGTGTAACCAATTTCCTCCGAGCGATGGCGGCGATGTACCGAATGGATGTTCGATAACTTGAGCGCGCCTTCTGTTGCGTAGCCAAAGATCCTGTCGTGAAGTGAAAGGAAATCGCTGCGAAGGCGGTCGAACATATCGGTTCCCCGATGAAGTTCGACGGAGAGGAAGTGGGATTGTCCAACATACGAGACATCCGCGGAGTAAATAATCTCCGACCTGACGTCTGAATTGTCTTCCTTGCGCATCAATTCGTCGATACGTTCATCGAGTGATGCCAACTTTCGTTCCACCTCATCGCGATCAATATCGGCCAGATTGCCGGGCATGGCGACTGAGGCGGCATGTTCCACAGGTGCGTGGACGTGGCCGACGGCCGCCAAAACTCCGGGGCTCTGGGGTACGATGATTTGGGTTATGCCGAGGTCGTCCGCGAGCGCTGTTGCATGTAATCCGCCTGCTCCGCCCAGAGGGATAAGAGCGTATTTTCTTGGATCCTCTCCCTGCTTGATCGTCACCAGTCGAATACCCTCGGACATCTGGGAATTGACGACTTTGTGAATGCCAGCGGCAGCTTCCTGGACGGAGATATTCAGAGGTCTGGCGATGGTATTCTCGATAACTTGCCACGAAAGCGACTTGTCGAGCTTCAGACGTCCACCCGCAAAATAGTCGGGATTAAGGTAGCCTAGAACAATCGACGCGTCCGTTACGGTCGCGCGTGTTCCGCCTCGACCATAACAAGCCGGTCCGGGATCGGAGCCAGCAGATTCCGGTCCTACGCGCAATCCCCCGCCAGCGTCGATCCAGGCAATACTTCCGCCGCCGGCTCCAATTGCATTGACATCCACCATAGGGGTTCTGACAGGGAAATTCTCGATCATCCCCTCTGAGCGGAGGATCGGTTTGCCGTCCCGAATAAGTGCGATATCAGAACTGGTCCCACCAACATCAACCGTTATGATATTTTCTCGACCCGCCAAAAGTCCGGCCTGGCGGCCACCTATGACACCACCTGCCGGCCCTGAAAGAAAGAGATTGACTGGGCGCCGGCGGGCGATTGGAGCCGCAGCAACGCCACCGCGCGATTGCATGATCTGAAGAGGGGCTTCTACCCCCTTTTTGCGCAACCCAGCCTCTAGTCGTGCGATATAACCGTTGATAACCGGCTTCACATAAGCGTCGAATGCGGTAACAACGGTGCGCTCGTACTCTCTGAACTCAGGATTGACTTCCGAGGAAAGTGAAACCGAAACCGCTGGATAAAGCTCATTGACGATTTCTTTGATGCGGACTTCATGGATGTCGTTCAAAAACGAGAACAACAGGCAGACTGCAATACACTCGACTTTTTCGTTCTCGACCAGGTGGACAATAGCATCCCTCACCTGCTGTTCGTCCAACTGCTGAACGACGCTCCCGTCGGCGCCTACCCGTTCAACGACCCCGCGGCGTCGCCGACCCGGTGCGAGGAATACAGGCGTCTCGTTTGAAAGAATGACATCATATATTGAACTGCGAAGCTGCCGTCCAATTTCGATCACGTCTTCAAATCCTAAAGTCGTCAACAGCCCGATCCGCGAGCCTTTGCGCTCAAGCACTGCATTCGTCGCGACGGTAGTTCCGTGAACAAACCTAGCTATGCGTTCCGGTTCGATACCCCACTCTGATCTCAGGAAATCTACAGCAGACAATACCGCCTCGGCTGGGTCATGGGGGGTACTCGGTATCTTCACCAACTGCATTGGTTGACCAGGTTCCTGGCAAACCACATCCGTAAAGGTGCCGCCGGTGTCGATGCCGACTTCAACATTCCTAGTCACAGTTTTCCTCCGCTTAAACGATTCGTACGATGCCAATGACACCCACGACCGACCTTTCAGTTGGCTGATACAAAATACTGACATCGATTTTTGGATATCGCAATAGATTATTTGCGTATCGATAAACGATACGTTATAAGCGTTTAATTAGTAATAGGAGGGTTTTTATGAGAGATGATGGGCTGCCAATGGACGAATACGAGGCGTCTAATAAATTATACAATGAAGATTTGCGTAATCCATTGTATAATAATTCGCTCGCAAAGGGTCTCCAACTACTCGAGATTTTCACATCTGATCATCGCGGAATGTCGTTGCCGGAAATCGCGAATGCCGCCGGTATAACAAAGAGTTCGGCTCAGCGATCGGTATTTACTCTTATTTCGCTGGGCTATTTGGCAAAAGACCCTCAGACGCAGCGCTACGTGTTGACAGCGAAAATTTTAAGTGTTGGATGCAACTATCTTAGAAAGAAAATACTGCTTGAGGTTGCAAATCCACATCTTCACAGGCTAAACAAGGACACTGGCGAAACCGTTAATCTTGCGGAATCGTGGGGCAGTTCGGTCATCTATATAGCACGGTTTGTCAGTGCAAATAATCTTGTCACATATATGAACGTGGGCGCTATGCTACCGATGTATTGCTCATCATCTGGGCGCGCAATAATGTCAACGTATCCCGATGAAAAAATAGCGGAAATTCTTTCTATCAGTAATATAATATCTTATACTGAAAAGACCATTTTAAATCAGAATGAGATTTTTGAAAATATCCACGAGAGTCGGAATAATGGATTTGCAATTACGTTAGAAGAGTATTTTCCTGATGATCTGAGCTTAGCATCTCCAATAGTTGATGTTAATGGCATTGCTGTAGGTGCAGTGAATGTTTCAGTGCCTGCAAGCAAATGGAAGGCCAAAGATGCCATAGCAACATTTGTTCCTCAATTGAAAAGAACGGCGTTTGCCATATCGTCGTCGCTTGGTTCCTTGAGCCCAGCATTGCATTCTAATACCTAAAGTGCATGAAGGAATTGGAATTGGTCATTAGCTACATGGAAATTAAATCGTCGTCTATGACGTAACTCAAAGCGCTGTGCGCGTACTGCGTATTCTCCATGCCCGCCAAAAGTGGCCTCTGCAGGCGACGGATCAGCCGTGACGAAAGCAAAACCCGGTGACTTTCTGGCCGGGCAGCAACATTCCGTCTTAAAAAAATGGGATTGTCGCCATCATACCCGTTTGGCCGTAAATGTTGCCTCAGACTCGCTTCACCGGTTTTGAAAATCCTCTCGACGTCTTGGGCGGCAAACTGATACCCCAAATGAGGATGTTAGAGCACGTTTTGCACAATCGCGCATCTGTATGCCATACCGATCGGCGTCGTTCACTTTCCCGGGATGGTATTCAGAACTATCTTGCCGATAATGTTCACAAGCTCGGTATCCTGGTTTTGAATGATGGTGGCGCTTTTAGCGCCACCGAAAGGCATCTAGTTACTGGGATATTGGAGAAGTGTCAAAGCTGCAGCGAGTGTACGGGGCAGGATCGAGTTCAACTCAATGTATTCTTCAGGCGTGTGTGTATTGCCACCTACCGGTCCAACAGCGCATAATGTTGGAGCACCCGTCGATTGCGCGAAGCCACTTTCCGAACAGGCACCGGTTGGTTCATGCCCGACAGCAAAGCCCAGGCTTTGCGCCGAGGATTGATACGCCTTAAAGAGGTTCATCGTGTCACTATTCTCATACATTGGCAGGAATTCCCCCTCTATTTCAAGGGAGGCGGTTGTTCCGGTAACGGTAGACTGGCTCACGATTTCTTTGATTGCCGTCATTGCGCGGTTACCCAATGTTTCATCGGGAAAACGAAGATCAATGTATCCTTTTGCAAACGGAGCGGAGGTATTCACTGAAATTCCGCCCGAGACAAGACCGACATTGAGGGTCACCCCGGTCGAATAATCCGTCAAAGCATGCAGCTTCACGATTTTATGTGCCAGTTCTTCGATCGCGCTGGCTCCCTTGCTGATATCCGCGCCCGAGTGGGCAGGTTTTCCAACGACGTTCAATCGCATAAAGCGCCCACCTTTGCGCTTTGTGACGACATTACCAGACATCCGTCCGGGTTCCGCATTCAGGACACATAATGCCCCTTGTGCTTCCCGGACGATCAGATCGCGCGAAAATGGCGACCCTATTTCTTCATCGCTGGAAAACAAGGCGACCAGATGCTTGTCGCAGCCGGTCTGTTTGAATGCTGCCAGAATAAACGCGTTCATGACTGCACCGGCTTTCATATCGGCAACCCCGGGACCATAAGCCCTACCGTTTGACTGGCTAAACGGTCTAGCCGCTGCTTCGCCGGCAGGAAAAACAGTATCGCGATGCGCGAGCAAAAGACGGTGCGGGTTCTGACTGTTTCCAGAGTGTCCTTTTAGCAGAAAGCCCAGTTCCGGGTGTTCGACCCTTTCTGTTTCAATACCATTTTGATGTAGAAACGTTTCAATAATGACGCCAGCTTGATCTGTGTCGTCTTTGACTTTTGAAGGGCTATCCTGATCGACCAGGCGTTGAAGCAGTCTCAACATCTCCTTCTCACGCGATACCAGCCAGTCATGCACTCTCTGCTTCTGTATTGATGCATGGCTCATATGTGTCCTCCATCTTCATTGGTTCGCTCGGTTGCTCTGATATGGAAACGTTTCCGATTTCGTTTCAATGGCGCACTTTCTGGGCGTATCGGAATACGATACGATCGTATCGCCTTGATGATGTTTAACAATGATGGTAGGTAAATATCAACAACAAAACTGCATCGCAGGAAAAGGAAAAGGGAACATGGCAAGTGTTAATGCGGGAGTTACAGGCATAGCCGATCAAGCCGAACGCAAAAAAGCGACGACCGCCGGCATAATTGGCACGATCGTTGAATGGTACGATTACGCGATTTATGGGTTTCTTGCGACGACAATCGCTGCCAGGTTTTTTCCGACTGAAGATGAAACCACAGCACTACTTGCAACCTTCGCCACATTTGGTATCGGATTTCTCGCACGGCCTCTTGGCGGGGTAGTCATCGGACGTATCGGAGATAAAATCGGTCGCAAAGCCGCGTTGGTCACCACACTGTTCCTCATGGTTCTGTCGACGGTAGGTATTGGTCTTCTGCCAGGCTACGAGACCATTGGTATCGCCGCTCCTGCAATTCTGGTTGTTCTACGGCTTTTGCAAGGTTTCTCCGCCGGTGGCGAATGGGGCGCTTCGGCAGCCTTCATCGTCGAATGGGCACCATCCAACCGACGCGGACTTTACGGGAGTTTCCAGCAAGTTAGCGTTGGATTGGGTTTGCTTCTGGGCTCTGCGGTTGCTGCCATCTGCGCGTCTGTCATGAGTCCGGAACAACTCAGCGGCTTCGGCTGGCGGATTCCATTTTTCCTCGGCGGCATCCTTTTGCCGATCGGCATATATATCCGCCGCAACGTCAGTGAATCGCCTGTATTCGAGGCGGCAGTCGACAAAGCCGTCGAAACCACCTCCACTCCATGGGGA
This sequence comes from Ochrobactrum sp. C6C9, assembly GCF_022627935.1. NCBI lineage: Bacteria > Pseudomonadati > Pseudomonadota > Alphaproteobacteria > Hyphomicrobiales > Brucellaceae > Ochrobactrum > Ochrobactrum sp. C6C9. The sequence goes on from NZ_JABXGB010000036.1 coordinate 14,920, forward strand.
CCTGCTGCAAAGACCTTTGCGATCTCGATCCTGTGGACCGTGTCTTTCTACATCGCCCTGACTTACATGCCGACTTTCACTGAGAAGCAGGTCGGTCTATCCAAGGCAGAAGCACTCTGGTCCAACACGATCGGTCTCGCACTCTTCACTATCGCCATTCCGGTTTTTGGTTTGCTCTCCGACTATATCGGTCGTCGGAAAACATTGCTGATTTCTGCGGGCGCATTCCTTTTTCTGACTTACGTGATGTTCTCGTTCATGCTGTCCACGGGAACTCTTGCCAACGTCGTCGTCACTCAACTTGTTCTGGCTGTGATGCTGGCAGCCTTTTCCGGTCCGGGACCAGCCGCCGTGGTTGAAATATTCCCCACGAATGGTCGATCCACATGGATGTCGACCGCTTATAGTCTGGCGGCAGCGTTGTTTGGTGGGTTTGCGCCCTATGTCTCGACTTGGTTGATCAAGGTGACCGGAACGCCTCTAGCTCCCACTTATTACGTTATGCTGGCGGCTTTCATCTCTATGCTTGGGATACTAGCTATGAAGGAAACAGCATTTTCGCGGCTTAAATAAATCCAGGAGGATAATATGCCACGTCACATCGCCTGCTTGAGTTTCGACTTCGATGCCTGGTCGGGGCTGACCGCAAGGGGCCTTACCACTCCAACACCTATATCGCGTGGTGAATTCTGCACCGTCGCCGTCCCCCGCATCCTGAAGCTCCTTGATAAATATAAGATCACGTCGACATTTTTCATTCCGGGTATCGTCATGGAGACATATCCCGAACTGACGCGGCAAATTCACGATGCCGGCCATGAACTTGGAAATCATGGATGGACACACTTTCCGCCGGCAACCCTGGACCCGGCGGATGAGGAGCGGGACCTGCTTCGTTCAAGCGATCTGGTCGAGTCGCTGACAGGACGACGTCCTACAGGGTATCGCTCTGCTTCATTCGATTTGAGCCCAGTCACGGCGGAATTGTTGGAGAAACACGGATTTCTCTATGAAAGCAGTATGATGGGACATGATCATTCACCATACTTCATTCGTATCGGTGACAAAGTGGACCCCAAGAAACGCTTGGAATTTGGGCGTGTATCCAAACTGATCGAGCTGCCTGTCAGTTGGAATCTGGATGACTTCCCGCATTTCGAATTCCTCAGGACGCCGCAGCAACTCATGCCAGGCTTGCAATGGGCAGGCGGTGTGCTGCAGAACTGGGTAGATGATTTCAGATACATGCATCAGACCGAGGAATGGGGTGCATTAATCTTCACCTTCCATCCTTACGTCATTGGACGTGGCCATCGCATGATCATGCTGGAGAAACTGATCGTCGCGCTAGAAGAGATGAGCGCGGTATGGATGTCTATGGAAACGACGGCGCTAGAATTCAAGGAGCGCGTCGACGCCTGAGCGATCATGGAAAGTAGTAGCCAGAGCCCTATCCTCATCTTGGGGATGGGGCTTTGTCATGTCTGCTCATCGACGATAAACGAAAAATGTCTGAACTGCGTGGATTGTTTTCTGGTGTAAACGTCCGCTGTTGTCATAGAGTTAGAGGTGTTGTCGCGCGAAAGCTTTAGCAGTGGGGGGAGTAAAACCATGAAGACGCCGAAGAAGCCGTCAGGACTTTATATAGGCTCGGTGGAGAAAGCTTTCAAAGTACTGGAATGTTTCCGCAATGCTCGAGCGCCATTGACGATGGGACAATTGGCTATTCAAACCGGTTACACCAAATCGGCCGTGCAACGTTCGGTTTTTACGCTTATCGAGCTTGGATATCTGGCCAGGAACGCAGATGGTGGGTTGCATTCAGGATCCAAATGTTTGGATATGGCTTTTCAGTTTCTGCAGCCCAATCCCCTTATCGCCATGGCTTATCCTGTCTTGTTGAAAATTCGCGACACAACGGGTGAGCGCACTAATTTAAGTTTCTTTGACGGGGACACTCTTGTTTATGCAATTCGCTTGCAGAGCACCAAAGATTATGGATATTTGACCTCATTAATCGGTCGACGTCTGCCGACGTTTTGCACTGCGGGTGGGCGAGCAATGCTTGGCTGCTTGCCTCGACACGAGGCAATGCAGATCATTGCATCTTCCCCCCGCCAGCCCCTGACTTCGTTCACCAAAACAGACCCGAAAGAAATCATCGCATCTGTTGATGAAGCTCGTAGTGCCGGGTTTGCATGTGTGGTAAGTGAGATGGTCACGGGAGAAGTATCCGTCGCAGCAGCCGTTGTGGATAAACAAGGTTTGCCAGTTGCCGCCATACATATCTCAAGCAGTCTGGCTCATTGGACACCAGAGGATTTTCAAAACCAATATGCTCCTCTTGTCATCGAAGTTGCGCAATCGTTAAGTGCTTTCAGGGGATGATAGCTGTTTTCTTGCAGGACTAGCCTCGCTCGGCCTCGTCGGAAACTAGAATTACTTTGGCATGACGACAGTCGACGTGACGAGCGGCCTGGATTGGATGCTTATGATCGCTTGTGGGACGGTTGGCGGCACACGCGGTGCAGTATTCAGCGCGCTCGCCCCCGATCTCCGCCGTCAGGTGAAGCGATGCGTGCGGAAAGCTCCCTTACGCAATGCTGTTTTTGTTGATTCCACTGAGAAGTGACCCTGGCGGCCCAGGATTTCCATCGAGAAGTGGCTCTGACGCAGATTTGCTGAAGTAGAATCCCTATGATGTACCAATCATCCGTGCTTGCAGAAGGTCGAGTTTTGCGCGCCCGTACATCTGGCGTTTGATCAGTTTCAGGGTACCCGTACGGCGAGGACCGCGGAATTTTCTCGCGCGAGGGGTCGGTTGATAAAGTATGATGTGGCTGATCTCAGTCAACGGGCTGAGAGAGGGCTCTCTCAACCGCGCGCAGCTTTTTCCATTCCCATGGCAGGAGTTCGTGCAGGCGCGTGACGGGATGGTCGGCGATGCGGGCGAAGACATCGGCCATCCAGGCTTTGGGATCGACGTCGTTGAGACGGCAGGTCATGATGAAGGTGAGCATGATAGCGGCACGGTCCGCCCCGCGCTGCGATCCGGCGAAGGTCCAGTTCCGTCTTCCCAGTGCGACACTTCTCAGCGCTCGCTCTGCGGCGTTGTTGGTAAGACAAATTCTGCCGTCTTCGAGGAAGATGGCAAAGCCCTCCCAGCGCTTGAGCATGTAGTCGATCGGCTCGATGACCTCTGAGGATCTGCTGAGTGTGGCGCGTTCTTTGGTCAGCCACTCGTGCATCTCATTGAACAGCGGCTTGCTCTTTTCCTGCCGCACCGCCCGTCGTTCTTCGGCGCTCAATCCGTTGATCTGGCGCTCGATTTCAAACAATGCGTCATAGCGCTTGACAGCTTCCAATGCGATCGGGGAGATCGGCTTGCCATTGCGCTTGCGGTCCCGCGCATTCTTCTCGATATCGGCCAGTGCAAAGAATTTTCGCCGCGAATGGGCATGGCAAAAAGCAAAGGTGATAGTTACCTTCTTCGCCTTGGCAATAGCGTCTGGCTCGAACCCGTTGTAGCAATCCGTCTGCAGAATACCACCATACCTGGTCAAATGCTTCTGCGGGTGTTCACCTTTCCGGTCGCTGGAGGCGTAATAGACCGCCGCCGGCGCTGCGGCACCCCCAAATGGTTGATCATCCCGGACGTAGCTCCATATGCGCCCGGTTACGCATTTGCCCTTGGCCTGAATGGGGATGGTCGTGTCGTCGCCATGCAACCGCTCGGCTGCGAAGGCATGCTTTTCGATCAGGTCGAAGAGCGGCATGAGAGCCGCTGTTGCATACCCGACCTGATCGGCCAGCGTCGAGGTCGACAGGTCTATGCCCTCACATTTGAACCTTGTGCTTTGCCGGTTCAGCGGACTGTGCATTCCAAATTTGTCGAAGACGATCGTCGCCAGCAGATGAGGACCGATGAAGCCGCGCGGCGTGGTATGGAACGGTGCCGGCGTCTGGCTGATTGCTTCGCAGTCCCGGCAGGTAAATTTCTCCCGCACCGTCTCGATCACCTTGAAGCGGCGCGGGATCTCTTCCAGCGTCTCGGTGACGTCTTCGCCCAGTTTTGACAGGCGCGAACCACCACAACAAGCACAAGTCGTCGGCGGATCAATGACGACACGCTCACGCTCGATATTTTCCGGCCATGGCTTGCGCACCGGCCGTTTGCGCGTGAACGAACGCACACTCAATGTTTTGGCGGCTGCGGCCTGTGCGGCAGCTTCGTCTTCGCTCGCAGCCATCCCGAGTTCTTCAAGCTGCAATTCCAGCTGATCGATCAGGCCTGCCGTGCGCTCGGAACGCTGGCCGCGCAGTTCACGCCTGAGCTTCTCGATCTTCAGTTCCAGAGCTGCAATCAGGGCATCACTGTCGGAAAGCATGGCCTGCGCATTGGCCGCTTCCGCGACAGCAACATCACGTTCGGCGACGACGACAGTGTGCTCAGCCAGCAAAATCTCACGCTCGGCCAGCAATGCCCTATAGGCACTGACAATGTCAGCAGGAAGATCAGATGGCTTCAAACTCATGAAGTCATCTGATCAGATTTATCATTTGTTTTCAATCAGGTAATGCTAGCCGATCCGCGTCGGACGCCATGTTTCTTGCGGATTGCGCCAGTCTATTCCTGACAGCAAATAAGACAATTGTGCAGGTGAGATCGATACCGCTCCACCTTCCGCAGAAGGCCAGATGAACTTGCCCCGTTCGAGCCTTTTTGTGAATAAACAGCTCCCTGGCCATCATGCCAGATCAATTTTATCAGGTCGCCGCGTCGTCCCCTGAAGCAAAATAAATGACCCCCGAGTGGGTCGCGCTTCAGCACTTCCTGTACCCGAAGCGATAATGATGGAAACCCACACCGCATATCCGTGTGGCCCGTCGCTATCCATACACGAATATCCTGCCCAGACGGAAGCGTGATCATTGGTGCCGCCGTAAAACATCAAGCACGCGATCCAGTGTTGCCGATGCAAAACTATCCCCAACCCGAACCCGATGCCGCGAACCAACCTGGATTTCTATTATCCCAGTCAATGACGATGAAGGCGGTTGCCGATTACAGGCAGATGTAACTTCTTTATCGCTCTCGACGCGAACTTGTACATCTGGCTCTGTTGCGCAAACCTCCACAGGAAGAAATTCCGGCAACGTTGCCCCGTCCGTCAAAGGCAGCCGTGAAACTTTCAGAGCCTTGCGCCATTGATAAATCTGCGAAGGATCCAAATCGTAACGCCGGGCAACCGATGCAACCGTCGAGCCTGCCTCAAGCGTTGCCAGAACAATTTCTTCTTTCAATGCCGACGGCCAGCGACGGCTAATGCCAGCCTTACTGGGTAATTCTATCCTGTGAGAACTCACGTGACGCTCCTTGTGTCTCTCCTGAAATTCAAGGACATAATCTTCACGTCATGCCGTCAAAATAAGGCGGTCCAGCTCGGATAGATACGTTTCAGGCGGGTAATTTGGCCTTCTGTTTGCCCGTTCGACCATGGGGAGACGATAGCGTTTCGGACTGCATCGAGATCCTTTTCAACGCCGCCTACAAACGACCCAATCAGGCTGTCCCTAGCGATTTTAAGCCAGCCATCAAGTTTCGCCGCTGAATTTGAACGGATCATAGATTGAAAGTCCCCAATGGCCTTGCCGGCAACAACCAGCTCCAGAACGTTCACTTCGATTGCCGCGACAAGGATAGCCTCGGATTTTGCCAGGTCATCGCGTGCGGCGGTCATCAGTCGAGCAATAACCCGCGACGAGGGCGTGCGCGCAAGTCCGCTATGGCCTGCCTTCTCTGCCAAACGTCGAAAGGTTTTTCCTGTTCTGTACTACCAGAAATATTATAGTCAGTATCGCACAAGACTTGGCAGGAGAGGCGGAGCATCGCGTCAATTCGCGTCGCGCACACCGGAGTGGTTTAGCTTTTACGCCTATGGCTCTATGTCAATTTGAACCGCCCCGGCTTGGCCGGAGACCCCAACTCGTGAGAAGTAGGGTCTATGACAAGCAAGACGACGAACAAATTCTCTCCTGAAGTTCGTGCCCGCGCCGTTCGGATGGTGACGGAGCATGAAGCCGAACATCCCTCCCGCTGGGCGGCGGTATCATCGATAGCGGCCAAGATCGGCTGTTCGGCGCATACCCTCCATGAATGGGTGAAGAAGGCCGAGGTCGACAGCGGCAAACGTGCTGGTTTGCCGAGTGACGTGGCGGAGAAGATGAAGGCTCTGGAGCGGGAGAACCGGGAGCTTCGCCAGGCGAATGAGATTTTACGCAAAGCCTCGGCATATTTTGCCCAGGCGGAGCTCGACCGCCCACTGAAGCGATGATTTCCTTCATCGACGAACACCGCTCGGTGCTCGGGGTCGAGCCGATCTGCAGGCTGCTGCCGATTGCCCCGTCCACCTATTATGAAGTCGTCGCCAAGCGCACGGACGTGGGTCGCCTATCGGCCCGCGAACGGAATGATATTGCCATGAAAGTCGAGATACGCCGGGTGTTTAACGAGAACTTCCAGGTCTATGGCGTGCGCAAAGTCTGGCGGCAGTTGCAGCGAGAAGGTTACAACATCGCCCGCTGCACCGTCGCTCGGCTTATGAGAATGATGGGGCTTCAAGGCATCATTCGCGGCAAGCCAATCAAAACCACTATATCGGACAAGTCTGCCCCGTGTCCGCTCGACCGCGTCAATCGCCACTTCAAGGCTCCCGCGCCGAACATGCTGTGGTTATCCGATTTCACCTATGTCGCGACCTGGCAAGGCTTCGTTTACGTGGCCTTCGTCATTGATGCCTTCGCCCGCCGTATCGTCGGTTGGCGGGCAAGCCGAACGGCCCATGCGGGCTTTGTGCTCGATGCCCTAGACCAGGCACTGCATGATCGGCGGCCCGTCAAACGTGGCGGGCTGGTTCATCATTCCGACCGCGGCTCGCAATACGTGTCCATTCGCTATTGTGAGCGGCTGGCGGAGGCGGGCATCGAGCCGTCTGTCGGAAGCGTGGGCGATTCCTATGACAACGCTCTCGCCGAAACAATCAACGGTCTTTACAAAGCCGAGGTCATCCATCGGCGAGGACCATGGCGCAACTTCGAAGCCGTGGAGTTCGCCACACTGGGGGCGGAACAAGAATAGTGCAAAATCGTACGTTTAGGGCGAACGAACAATGAACTTCACGCAGCACGTAGCATTTGGCCAGTGCGGCGCAAGGGCCTGAAACCGTCTGTCATTTGCTGTTCTGCATCCCAGGAGTAGATGCCGGTGAGGTTTATGTGTTCCCAACTGAGTGGCGAGACATGTTTCAATAACTCGTCTGGAATAGTCCGGCCTTGTTGCCGCAAATGTGCGGCAGCGCGACTGAGATAGACGGTATTCCAGTAAACAATGGCGCTCACGACCAGATTGAGTCCGGACGCACGGAATGCTTGGCTGTCGTAGGACCGATCACGGATTTCTCCGCGCTCGTGGAAAAAGACTGCGCGTTTCAGCTTGTGAGCGGCTTCGCCCTTGTTGAGACCAGCCTGACAACGCCGCCGCAGCGCCGAGCTGGAATACCACTCGATCATGAACAGCGTGCGTTCGATGCGACCAAGTTCACGCAGAGCTTTTGCGAGTTCGCTGGATTTCGAGGAAGCGGAGAACCTTTTCAGGATCGTTGACGGCGCAACTGTGCCTGTTGTGATCGATGCTGCCAAACGTAGAAGATCATCCCAGTGTTCGAGAATGAGCGCGGTGTTGATCGGTGCGCCGATATGACTTTCCAGCGCCGGATAGGCATTGGCCTTCTCGAATGTGTGGAATTTCCGATCCTTGATGTTTCGAAGCCGCGGCGCAAAACGCTTCCCGATTAGGGCGAAGAGCGCAAAAACATGATCGCTTGCGCCACCGGTATCGGTAAAATGCTCTTCGATCTCCAGAGTCGTGTCATGATCGAATAGACCGTCGAGGACATAGACTGCCTCGCTTTCAGTCGGGCTGATTGGCAATATACCGAAGTATCCGTACTGGTCGGAGAGATGGCTGTAGAATTTCGAACCAGGTTCACTGCCATAATGTAGATTGATGTCACTGCGCTTGGCGGTCCGGTCGCTGGCACGGAAGAATTGCCCATCGGATGATGCGGTCGATCCATCTCCCCAGAGCAGCGAATGTGGATGGCGCGTATGAGCATCTGTTACGCAGGCCTGCGCCGCCCTGTAAGTTTCAGAGCGGGCGTGAAAGGTGCGCATCCATCCGATCTGGTGGGCAGTGATCCCCTTCGACGCTCCTGCCATGCGCTTTGGTCCGAGGTTTGTGCCGTCCGCTAGAACACCGGCGAGCATTGCGGAGATGTTTTGCGGCGTATCTCCCGTCCGGACATGCGTGAACTGGTCGGCGAACCCGGTCCAGTCATGCACTTCCCTAAGGAGGTCGGGTACTTCGATCAACGGATACATCTCGCTGATTTCGACATTCAGTTCATCCGCTGCTGGGGGAATATCGCTCGCACGCGGCGTCACGATCAGGGTTCCGGCTTCCAGCCTGACGTAATCAAGCTTTCCATTGCGAGCGCGATAAGCCAAACGCTTGAGATTAAAATCCATCATCTGCCGGACTTCCGCGAGCCAGGCCGCGCCGTCTCCTTGAACACCGAGACCGAGTTTGCCTTCATCTTTCATGGCGACGAAAGCAAGCTTAGGCATGAGATGTTCGTCAATCGGCCGGAATGATCGGCTGCCATCAACCCAGACATCCCCCGAGCGTAGCCGATCCCGCAAATGGGCCAGAGTTGCAATCTCGTAAAGCCGCCGATCCGGCTTTCCGTCCAGGAATATTAGCTTTTTCTCAGATGACCCGAGATGGCCGATTGGCACCCGATCGGGCAGAACACGCCTCCCTTCCGCATAAAGCCCCCTCAGAATTCTGATCGTCGCCAGTAGTGGATCATGCTTTCGATGTGAGTGAAACGTGAATATCTGAAGGAAGACGCCCGAGAACTTTCTAACATTAGCATACTGTTCTGCCGCCATCACCAAAGGCGATGTGTCCGCGTTCTCGACCATGGCTTCAAGGTTAGGCTTGATCTGGAGCAGCTTATGCCAGCCGACCTGCCTGTTTACCACTTTCATTGCATCTTCATTAGCATCATTGGCATTCTGCAAGGCGACAATTGTGTCGAGGAATAATTTGAGCGCCCTTGATGTTTCTATCCGAGCATTCATATGCCGCTGCTTTTTCCTGTTATTGGCTTTTGAGAACAGCCGACCGATCAGCTTGATGAACATCGTTACCGCATCGTCAGTGAGCTTCTGGCCGAGCTTGATAAGCTGAGCCACAATTGTAGCGCGACGACGACTGGAACTGAAGTCACTGGCAAGCCAGGCCGGAGTGGCATCGCCCTCGCGGATCATCTGATCCCACCGACCGGCGGGAATGCGAAGTTGCAGCTGGGGATCAATCTCAAGATGGCGTAGGAACGCTATGCGCTCCGTCATTCCAATCAGATTTCCTGCTCCCGGGGCGTCTGGAGCGGACCGCAACCAATTGAAACGCGTCTGACGGATCGCCGGGTCAACCTCCAATAGGATATCAAGAGCTTCCAATTTTTCATCACTGAGATCAGCAATGAGCGCACTCTCAGCGCGCCGACGAGCAATGGCTCGCGCTGCCAGCCCCATACGCTCTATCATATTCACTACCGGTAGGAGAACGCATCGCTCGCGGAATGTGGCGATAATCGCTTTTGCTATGGGCAACCCTTTATCTGTTTGGGAGGCTGCTTCAATGCCCGCACGCAAAGCGGCGCGACGGTCTTCAGCGGTTGCACTCCGCAGCTCGAGATAGCGCTGCAAGTGTCCGATATGTTCGCGTCGGGTTTCCTCACGCGTTGCGTATAAATTAAATAACCGTGGATCCACGTTGATCTGCTCGGCAATATAGTTGAGCAGCATCGGTGGGGGAACTTCGTTCGGCAGAAGCGCTCTTCCAGGGTAACGCATCAGACAAAGTTGCACCGCAAAGCCAAGCTGATTTTGCTTGCGCCGACGAAGCTCTATTTCCAGGCGATCCGCCGGTGAAAGCGAATAATGTCTGATCAAACTATCTTCGTCGGTTGGAATGTCGAAAAGCTCGTGTCGATCCTCGATTTTTAGAAGCGTCCGCTTGGCCATTCTTTACTCTTGCAACTCTGCACTACTGGCCCCCTGTACGGAATCGACCGTTTTCGTACAGAGGCGAAACAGCCTGTCCACACATTATCTTGACATGATTTCGAACAGAGGGGCTGTTTCGGACAGCCTATTCAGACGAAATTGAGCTTATACCGCGCACCTTTGGGTATGTCCGCGTCTCGACAACCGGCCAGACCACGGAAAAACAGATCCAGGAAATCGAAGCCACCGGCTTTCAAGTCGAGCCGCGCCGGATCGTCACTGAACGATTCCCGGCAGCACCGCCACCGCGCAGCGTCGCGGCTTTTCCCGGTTGTTGGATAAGCTGGAGTCCGCAGACATCCTCATCGTCACCAAGCTCGACCGCCTTGGTCGTGATGCTATCGATGTAAGCAGTACCGTCAAAGCCCTCGCGGAAATGGACGTGAAGGTCTATTGCCTCGCACTTGGTGGGGCCGACCTCACTAACTCGGCCGGCACGATGACCATGAACGTGCTCAATGCTGTTGCTCAGTTCGAGCGGGACTTGCTCATCGAGCGCGCACAATCCGACCTGAAGCGCGCGAAGTCGGAAGGTAAAACCCTCGGCCGCCCGTCAACGCTAAGCGATAAACAGAAGCAGGATGTACGTGATGATCTGGCGATGGGAATAAGCTTTTCGGCCATCGCAAGGAAGTTTGCTACCAGCCGACAGACCATTTTGCGGGTTCGCGATGAAGGTTCACGGTCCGTTCGACCTTAGCGTACGGTTTTGCACTGCTCTTGTTCCGACCCCAACTTCTTTCATAAGTCGATCAAAGGTGGCCTTTTTCTCGGCGTAGGAAGCGCGCAGATCCGAAATCTCTATTGAGATTTCGTTCGCGACCAGCTTCAGACGTTGAATCTCCTCCTCCTCGCTTATGATGGCGCTATATCGGCTCTCTAATGCGGAAAATTTCCCCTGAGCAATTTTGCTGCGAGAAAAATACTTCCAGGCGAACACTGTAGCCACGAGTGCCCACAAAGGCAGCCCAACTATAAAAACTAAAACTGAAATCTGCCCGCCAGTCATTTCGCATCCCCCATCTGCTGTTGGTTGCAGAAGCTATTTTGATTCTCTTTCTTTGCAAGCATGAATTGTCGCCAGCGTCAGAGAGCAGCTCACGCGCGCTGACGCGGACCGGTAATGTTTCGCACGCTCGTACCAGTTTAAGGAGTACGGGATAATAAATTGCCTGGCGATACAGGCGGTTCTTGACTGGCAATCAGCACATCTACCTCTGGCAGGGGTCAGCGGGGTGTTGTCACGTTAAGTTTCTCTGGCCGGAAAGGCCAGGGGCTCGTAGATATTCAGGCGAAACAGGCCGCAATTTT